>JAGGUC010000115.1 GCA_021158735.1 Desulfurococcales archaeon
ACCTAAAACCTGAAATGAATAACATAAACCTGGTCGTAAGGGTTCTCCAAGCAGGTGAGCCCAAGGTAATCACGACCAGGTCAGGTCAGAGAACCATAAGTGAGGCGCTAGTAGGTGATGAGACCGGAAGAGTAAAGCTAACACTGTGGGGGCGTGCAGCAGGAAGTGTTAGGGAAGGAGATGCTGTAGAGATCCGTGGTGCATGGACAACAGCATTCCAAGGCAGAGTACAGCTGAACATCGGTGGTGCAGGAAACATAAAAGTACTCGAAGAAGGAGATATTCCTCAACCCGAGGAAATACCTGATAATATCCCTACAGCACCGAGCGACTACAGACCGCGTAGAAGACCTCTTAGAAGAAGGCCTCAGAGACGTCAGGGCTTTAGGAAGTAAGGTGGGGATGTACACATGAGTAAAGGCGGCGAAGGCGGTGAGGAAGTAAACGTCGGTGAGCTGTACGAGGAAATTAAGAATAAGAAACCTCAGAGGCTAGGATTTAGCTTAGGCATGGAGGGCGAGAATTACATTGTAGCACTTGATGAGAGTAAGGCGTACATGCTAACAGCAGCTGCATACTACGTTTGGTCTCTGTGCGACGGTAGCAGGACACTTAAGGAACTGATAAAGTACATGAGTGAAGAATTAAGTGAGAACACAGAAACACCCATGAAGGAGGAAGAGTTAATCGAGCCTGTAACCCTGATTGTCAATCAGTTAAGTGAAGCAGGTCTACTGAAGCTTACATAATGTAGCTGAACAAATCCGGCTTGACATTTCCAAATTTAAATAAATTTTATCATAGTAAAGTAGTAAGTAATGGGATTTTCCTTTCATTATTATGCTACTAACTCGATAGCTCTACAAGTTCCTGTTAATTTTCTAATTACGTGTTTTAGTGTGTCTTTGACTTCTCCCTTAACCTTAAATAAGTGGGTAACATGATGTCTCTGGTCAGTCGCACCAAAACCCTTTGCAACAGCTGCAAAGTTCTTGTCGGTTAGGATCGTTTTATACATGCAATCCTCGGTGAGTCCAGAGCACACAATGGCTGCTATAACTTCAACAAATGATGATGTGGTCAAGTAATCTACATGCCACCTAATTTTCTTAGATTTCTTGAAATGCCGCTGTATACGGATTAGTGGCTTTCTTATGTTTGCAGAACCTATGTAAACGTAAAAACCTGGTTTAAGCACTAAAGTGCCGAGGGATTTAATATTAATAAATATCTTCCTATGTAACCTGATAAGCAATAAGTATGAAGTACTGTATTCATAGCTCATGGTTCCTGATCCTTAAGGAGCTGCCTTATCTCGATTGTCACCATTCTGTACGTGTTGACAACATCTCTAATACCCAGCATCTTGCCCTCTATGCCTTTAAGGATTAGGCTGGCACCGCATAATAGCATCCCAGCTACTGATGATATTTGCAGTGGCTCAGGTATAGTGATCAATAACATACCTGTATTTCTTAATTTATCACTTATATCCCCGTCTTCTCCCCTGCCCATCACGTTCTCCGTAACTACTCTGATCTCTCTTAAAGCCTTGACTACATTCTTCTTAACTGCTACACCACTTCTGAATTCCCTAGCAATTTCCTCCAGTGACTTCCTAGGTATCGTGCCAAAACATGTTTTTACCCTATTGTAATTGCTGTACATGGTGATGACACCGGCTTTATCTGAGTGGTGAGTGAGGAGTTACCTCGCTGAACTACGCTTCAGCACTCACCTCCCCTTCGCTTGATGTTTCAGCAACTACCTCTCTAGCACCTGCCGCTACAGTAATCAGTAACTCCTCACCCTCCTGCAACGCATTCAGGAGTTCGAGCCCTAAGTGTGAAAGCTTGTACACCCTGTAATTACCCTTAGCATTAATTACCTCGATCACTCCCAGCGCCTCCAGTACATGAAATGTAGCTAGCACCTCATACCTAGGTAAACCAGTTAGTGCAACTACATCCCCAGGAGTTACTACGCGCCCAACCATAGACTCAAGAATTCTCTTCAGTCTCGACCTAAACTCCTTCATGATCCTGCACCAACTAGTTGCTGTATTTTAAGAATGTATTTAAGACGCAACCCACTTCCGCTCTCAATGAACACTTTATAAAGCCGGTATAGTGTGGAGGTGTGTTAAGTGAGGGGTAAGTTATTGGGTAAGAAAATGAGGAAGGGTGTAAGTGATCTAGTAGTAATACTGACGCTAGTAGCTATCGCTATACCCGTAGCCCTAGCTGTCCAAGGCTGGCTCAGTTCACAAACATCTAGAGTAGCTTCATTTTCAACTGTACCCAACTTTGAGGCTATATTGGTTTCCAAGAGTATTAGTGTGGATACTCAGGTGTACGTAGTAAAGATCAGGAACCTAGGCACTTATAACTACAGCTTAAAAGACCTGACAGCGTACGGTGTCCTAGAGTCAGGTGAGGTTATTAGTGCTTCCAAGACCACCATCATAGCATCAAATACTGAACGCTCATTAGAGCCAGGGGAGTCTATTACCATTAGCGTAACGTTTAGTAGTTCGAGTAAGATTAAGAGCATTGTCATTGAACTAACGAACTCTGTTACTAATAAAGTAGAGAGTGTTGAAGTAAATGTAGCATAAAGTTTATTTACTTCTGAATATCAAACTAAAAATTTTTAATAAAACAGGCACAACCCGCTTTCTTCCTGAGGTGGTAATCAGTGGAGGTACTGCATAAGTATATGGTAGGGACTACCGAAGTCTCAATAATTAGGGATGAATCAGGCAATTACATGTACATTACTACTGAGAAACTAGGTAGTGATGTTCTGGAGGAGTTACGTAATAACTTAAGTAATTTGATTCAGTCGCTCCCCGATACAGAAAACCTTAATTTTTACGATTTAATCAAAACTGCAAAAGAAGTGCTCGGCAAAAGCGATGAGGAAGCGACCACTCTGGCATACGCTATAAGGAAGGAATTAAAGTACAAGAAGCTGCAAGTACTGATCGAGGACCCCTACGTCGAGGACATATCTATAGTCGGTCCCGGAACAGTTTGGGTTAGACACAAGTTGGTTCTTGCTGCAGACCCTAATGCTGACTATATAGCATCGAATATTACGTTAAATGAACGTGAATTCCTCACCTACCTTAACATGCTGGCTGAAAAATCAGGTAAGCTACTCACCAAGTCCGCACCTATTTTAGATGCTAACTTGCCCGAAGAAGATGGCGGTCACAGAATACACTTGGTACTACCGGACATAGCTAATGGGAAAGGGGAGATAGTGATCAGAAAGAAAAAATCAAGCATGCACGTTAAGTTAAGCGACCTAAAAAAGCTGGGCTCATTGAATACTGCTGTAGTTAATTATGTTAAAGAGGTCATAAGCAAACGCGGCTCTTTATTTATAGTTGGTCCTCCTGGCTCTGGGAAAACTACACTATTGAGGGCAATACTTCACGATCTGATACCGAAGAACTGGAAAATAGTCATAATAGAGGACACACCCGAGATTGATATCCCCCACGACTCGTGCTGGGTGAGGTACGTAGTTCCAGTTAGCCCTTGGGGAAAGAGGCATGAAAGCATAGACCAGATGATATTAGCTAAGGCAGCCCTAAGAGCCTCCGCGAACAGGTACCTAGTTATAGGAGAAACTAGAGGTGCTGAAGCTGGGGTGCTAGTTCAGGCACTCAACATGGGGCTTGGAGGACTAACTACATTTCACGGCGGTTCCGCTGAGGAAGCAATAATGAGGTTGATGAGCCCTCCAATAAGTCTCACGGCATCACAGATAGGTATGTTTTGGGCGTTCATAACAGTAAGCTATGTTATTGAGTCAGGAGTTAACAGAGCTGTAGTTAGTATTGATGAGCCCTTATATGACAGAAAGACGGACGATGTTGTCCTACACAACATATACACGTACGGTGAAGAAGTTGATGACCGTGAGTTAATTGAAAGAAGTATAAAGTTGAGACCGCACATGGAGGTGAGGAAAGCTGTTACGCTTGTCCAGGAAATACAGTAGAATAAATAGAGCAGGAAGTAATTTCTATGTAAATAAGATCAATTACCTAAGGATCTTAGCAGGTAAGGAGAGGTTGCTGGGTCGCAGAGCTAGGTCTCATACCGTGAAGCTAGTACTTTGTAGTTCAGCAGCGTTCTTTTTAATCACCCACGTAATTCTCTCACTACTAAATCTTAGAGTTGTTTTTACTATGAATCCACACATTCTCGAATACTCCGCGATTATTTCAGCTGTTGCAGGGTTTTCCTGGCCTTACGTATATTACTATGTCAAAGCACACAGCAGAGGAAATGCTGTTGAGAGCGAACTAAAGTACTTCATAATAAGTGAGGGTGTATCAACTACTAATGCGAGTGAACTTATTAGTGACTTAGTAAGCACGAAGGACTGGTCACACGTATTTCCCACGCTCTCTAAGGAATCTATAAGGTTCCTTAAGTTAAGGAAGTTCATGGCTCTATACGATACCATCAGGTACTACACTAGGTGGATCACGTCTCGATGGGTCTCTAAGTGCTTAACTGATTATATACATTCACTATCTCTGGGAACAGCGCTTGAGTGGCTTCAAGATAAAACTGATGAACTAATTAATGAGCTTAGGTCCTCTACGCAAGCAGCTATAAAGCTGAGGACGACGGTTTCACTAATACTAGCAGTAATACTGGGCTACGTACCGCCACTGATGGCTGCACTCTCACTACTAGTAGGTGAAGAAGTTGTTGTTAAAGCCTTTTTAATGACACTTCTGGCTACACCGCTGTCCATGTTATTAATCCCGAAACTGCCCTGCCATGCAAGAATTACTTCTAGAATTTTAGATGCCAACATACCGTTGGCTTTAGGGGTAGCCTGCGCTACGACAGCTGCTACAGTCTTAATTACATACGTAATTAAAGACAATGTAAATGTAGTACTTACTGCCGCCACCTGCCTTTTGGTGTGGGGTTCCATCAAAACATACTGTTATTTTAGGGGGATAACTGAGGCATTTGAACTTCCCAGGTTGTTGGCAAGAATATCTGAAGCGCCTCTGGTGATATCCAACCCTTGCAGGTTATTTGCCGAGATCCTATCTAGTAGTAGAGTGCGCTCCTTTAAGTACGTGGGCTCGAGATTTAAATTAGACAAGGTTAATGAGCTCGCCAGCGAACTGAACTTGTGGACATCAAAGTTTGTTCTTTATGTTATCGCTAAATCCATTATTAACGGAGCGCTTACACGAGAGCGTACCTTAAAGCTTAGGGAACTCATCTTGGATTTTACTAGGGATATTAAGTCGTTATTAGCTACAAACACCGTCATAGTTGTGATGACAGCGCTTTTACCGTACATAATTAGTTCTATTTCAGGACTAGCAACCCACAGCCTGCTATTGGGGGTATATTCATTAGTTACCTCAGTAATGTTCTCTGTGTATGCGTCTTATGTAGTCTTTGGTGACCTGACAAACACGCTACTACCTGGTATGGCGTTGCTCATGCTTTACTTAATTGGTGGTTCACTTTGATGGTTCCCGAACTTGTAGATATCTTAACCACACATGAATTAACTGAGGCTCTACACTTGCCGCATGATCCTAAGTTGCTTAAGTCACTTAGATTACTGAGGACCAGTAAGGGGAACTTAGCGATTATTCCTAATATAAAGTGCGCTTTTCCGCCATTCGCTGTACTCAATGGTACTTCAGACGGTGCTGGAATTGTGAGGGTGGTCAATCGCGTGCCTGATGTTAATTCAGTAGTGAAGGATTTGGCGGATGGTAGAAGCCGTGAAGTAGAGATTGGCGGAGCACTCTATGTGAGGAATCATGGTTCCACTATATCTGTGTGTGACAGAGGTGACAGATGCTTTGAATTATCTAATACTTCTAGGTTAATGTACAGTAATTACTTGGAGACCCCCGTTATCGTTTTCTGCAGTAAGAAGTACTGTGTGTACCTAGATCCCATAGAGAGGAGGTTAGTTAAGGTCAATAGAGTTTTTCTGAGTACACACGACTCTACGTCATGCCTGATAGCTATAGATGATGTGTGTCGCGTGCTTCTATGGGATAAGTATGAGGGTAACTTTAGAAGCTACGAGGTAGATGGATATGGGATGACCATTAGCAGGCTAGTATGTAGTGATAACTTATGTACTGCTTACTGTGAAGGTGAGGCGCTGGCCATCTCCTTCAGCGGTCTGTACTCAATACCTACGTCACTAAAGCCCTTAATTTCATGCGGTGTAAACGACTACTTTATTGATGAAAACTACGGTGTTCTAGTTCGGTCGGTCAGTGGCGAATTAGATCCTGTAGCTGTTACGGGGCCTGCTACTTCCTGCGGCTGTCTCAACGGCTTCCCGGTGATCTCCAGCAGATCAGGTATTGGAATCCTTAATGATAGAATTTGGCTCATAATACGTTCGGGGAGGTACTTAGAGGCCTCCGCGTATAGTAATGTTATAGCTGTAAGACGTGGTAGTAAGACGGAGTTCGTGGTTTTCGAAGAAAGCGAAGAATTTGCATCCCATGCCAGCGTTACTAAGTGCGTGGTTGGAGAAGGCGGTCTTACGTGGTGCCTGTCAGGCGGAAACTTGGTTTTGCTTAATCCTCTTAAGCCTGTGAAGGCTGAGATTAAAGTGCTGAGTAGTAAAGTTGGTTCTTGGGACTATGCTTCAGTTACTTTATCGCCTTGGTTCCCGAGCTCAAGTTATGAAATAAGCAAATTCGTCAAGGTAATCAGTGAGGTTGTAAGAGATAAAGAGCTAGTGCTTAAGCTCAGACCTAAGCAGCTAGGGTGGTCAGGTAGGGTGCGAATAGTTCTGCGCACACCAGTCATATCATTGAGCGAGAGCTTTAACCTAACATCATCGAGACCGAGGATAAAATCGATTGAAGTAGTGGACTGTAAGTACTCCCCGGATGGTATTCTTAAGAATTCTGATAGTAGACCCAGCAATACACTAGTAAAACTCAGGGTTACGCCAGTTAATCCGGTTCCTGAGAGAGGAACTCTAGAAATGATATGCCGGGACGTCAGGGGTCCTAAAGCCTCAGAATACAGTATCCCTGTTGATCCGGGTCCCACTGAGAGAGAACTTGATATAGTGGCAGCCAGTAGGGGTGATAAGCTTGAAATATTATTTAACTTACTCTACGGCCACGGCGACAGGTACTACTTGGGCAGGTTGACAATTAATTTAAGTAACTACATGATCCCTAACCCACTGAAATCAATAAATTTTATTTTAACGCATGTAGGTAGTGAGACCCTCATATGTTCTAAGGAGGATAGCGCGGTATTAAGACTTACCTGCTACGATGGTAAGGTAT
This sequence comes from Desulfurococcales archaeon, assembly GCA_021158735.1. Lineage (GTDB taxonomy): Archaea > Thermoproteota > Thermoprotei_A > Sulfolobales > NBVN01 > B83-G16. Next base: position 7,334 of record JAGGUC010000115.1, read on the forward strand.
TCGAAGGAAACTCATGTTTAGTTGTTGAGAATTGCGTTCTCCCAGCTGTGCTAGAGCTGGTGGCTCAGGATGAGTACTTTATTTGGAGGCGGTATAGGATTTTGGATGATGTACTAGGTAAGCCCTTATTGATCAGTTCACCACGTGAGGGAGAGGACTTAAAATTAATGCATACATCATCTAATATTGGTGGGTTCATCTATAATAATTTAATTGTAGGTACTAGTTTATCTACGACTTTAATTAAATATGCGGATTTTGAATTAATGGCTCCGGACGAGCTAGTGCTTAAGTATTCGACTGACTTCCCATCCATAATTGTTGTTGCTTGCGGCAACAAGATGAAGTATGCTGACGTTAGGGAGGGCAGTTTAAAAATTGCTTTGGAAGATGACTGCCTTTTTAAAGGTATCAGAGTGTATGCTATTGGGCCAGCGAGTATTACTGACCATGTATCATTACCATTCGAGAAGTTGTTTAGAGCTCTGCTTGAGCTAGCTGTCAAAACTTCTTTAAAGCTCAGCAGTTACTTGGGGGATTCGAGGTGAATAATGAGGTCTGTCGTAAAAACAATGAGCTACTCGGAATGCTCGGCTTACGTGATGTTAAGGTTAGCAATGACGTAATACTGTATGACACGGGTAGGGTCCTATGTGGGAGGAAGATCCTCATAGTTGAGGGGCTTGCTGGAAGTGTTGTAGAAGCAGGCAGTGATGAAGTCGTACATTTCCTGCGTGCGTACTTCAATACCCTGAATTTAGGGTTCCCTATCGAGGTTAGAACCTACGTGACCCCTGTGGACAGGGATTCTTATTTAAGGGAATTAGATAAGAAAATTGAAAATATTGTACTAGTTTTAGAGACTAATCCGTCGAATACTAAGTTGAGAACGGAGCTGGAAAAACTTAAGAAGTTACGTGATAAGGTGTTGAGGACGGGCTTAAGTCCCTTCGATGCTGTAGCTTTTTTCGCTGTCGAGGCTTGCGCTGAAAATGAAAAAGAAGTTCTGAAGACTCTGGATTCTAGAGCGAAGATACTCATGAATTCACTAGAGGCTCTAGGTATTAGGGTCAGGGATCTCAGAGGTTTAAGGAGAAGGATCATTCTTAAGTTATTTTTTCGACCTTGTGACCGGAGGGGAAGTAATCTTATTAAGAGATTACTAGCTGCCGTATCTACGCCGAAAATTAGAGTGGTTGGTTTTAAGGGCGCTGTTTTGCACCCATTCATTATTAATGCTAAAGTTCGCTTAACCCTGAGGTCGTCAGGCATTTTGCTAGGTACTAACTTAATTACTAAGGAGAAGGTTTATTGGAATTTAGAGAGGTCCCTCTCACCGCATGTCCTAGTGGTCGGTCCTACAGGCTCCGGCAAGACGGAGTTTCTCGCTACGTTAGTTAAAAGATTGAAAGATGTTTATGGTATTCAGGCAATTGTACTTGATGTTAAGGGGGAGTACTCAGAGAGGTTGTCGAGAAGGGGGCTGAAGATCAGCGTAGCTCGTTTAGGCGATAATGCGGGTTTGGGTCTCCGTGAGATAGCTATTAGGCTTCCTAGGGAGTCTAGGGTAGGGATAATTACGGAGTTGTTTGTTAATGCGTTTATGCTATCTAGTGAGAGAGAAGTCGTCTCCAGTTTGTATCATGCCTTAGATAGTGTCTTATCTGATTACTCAGTACGTGAAGAGTGGTTGAGGGAGGTGATGGATTATGTTACTACATTTGAGGATGGATATCTATGCTACAAGGTGGGTACTATCTTGAATTACATAGCTCCGTTTGACGATGGTGAACCGCTACTCAACATGTTAGCCAGCCTATCAGATGATGTCTTAGTTATTGACTTAAGTTACGCTGTAAGCGTTAGTTCTGCCCTTGCATCACTCACAGCTGGAGCGATCATTAAGTCCCTAGAGTTTACTATCCTAAGTCCTTCTAGACTAAGGAATTCTTTAGTACCGAGGATAGCCCTAATTTTTGATGAAGGCTGGATCTACCTCAGGAGAAATGATCTCGTAACTAATTTGGTAAGGCTTGGCAGGGGTTATGGGGCGCTAGTCGCTCTAGCAACCCAAGACATAGGTGATGTTATCGAACTGAGTCGCGGACTTCTTGATAATATCGGATTATTTATGGTTCTAGCATCACCTGATAGAAGTTATTGGAGCAGATTGTCTGAGGTACTGAGAATTAGACGTATTATCGAGCAGTACTCACTTCTTCTCGGGAGAGGTGAGGGTGTAGTTAGGATCTCTCCAGACCCTAGACCCTTACCGCTTAAGTTAATTCTCGACTAAAGGTACTTAGTCCGGCAGGTTAACTCTAGCGAGTACTGTGTTGCTTTCCAGATCCCTTACTTCAGCTACACGTAATTTTAGATTTATCACTCCATACGACTTGCGGCCGCTTAAGTAGCCTGCTAGGGTGCCTGGATTCATTATCAATACTTTATTTGATACCCTCAAGTCGTATTGGTGTGTGTGCCCATATAGTACGATGTTGTAGTAGTTGCTACTTACTAATGCATAAACAACCTTCTTTGTTAGGTCAGGTGTTTTAAATCCGTGAATAGCCACAGCTTCATATTTCCCTATTCTGAGCTCGAGCGGCTGCTCATTTAATTTGCCTTGCCCTATCTCCATGAGTTTCACTTTATCACCGTCATTATTTCCCAGTAAGCCGATGAAGTTGACATCACCTAGCTTAAGTATTTCCGTTAAGGTAAAGGGAGACGTGTAGTCGCCTAGATGGATCATAGTGCTTATACCGAGCTCCTTAATTACATTCTTAATTCTTGGTAAGCTTTCGATTGCGTCATGAGTATCTGACATTACTAAGTAGGTGCTCAATTCATTCCCCAAGAAAATTAAGTAAGTATAGAATAAAAACGGAAAAATGATTAAAATTAATTTTGCTTTAGTCCTCTACTTTAGCCCTCAGGATAGTCGTCCGGTACCTTAGCTCTAAAGTACTTACCTGTTTCAGGGCTCTTGAATAGACCTATCTTAACGCCCTTCCTGCCTCTGGGAGCTAATGTCCAAACTTTCTCTGGTACCAGCTCTACCTCCTTACCAGTCGTGGGATCCTTTACCTTAACTGGCTTCTTGGCCATTTTATTTCACCGATATCATTAGATATCGAGTGCTGTTAAGAATTACTTAGTATCTTTAATGTTTCTTTTTAAGTTTTCATGATTAATACTTTAATGTAAACTAAAGAATTACTTTAGTATAACAAGGCCACTACTTCAACATATAAATATATCCTTAAGGAAATATTCATCCAACTGATGAAAAAATAATTGGTCAATACAAAATGTAATACTGAAGGTCACGGTCAACTACTTGATAGCAGAAATACTGTAGTAACCCTACTGTAAACACCATGTTATATATACTAAGGAAGTAAATTAATTCAAGCTTAGTACATAGTGCAAGTACACCATAGAATTACTTAAAACCCCCTTAACTTAATTTGATATTGGTGCCGGGGTAGCTCAGCCGGTAGAGCGCCGGGCTGTTAACCCGGTGGTCGGAGGTTCGAATCCTCCCCCCGGCGCCATTTAATC
>JAGGUC010000090.1 GCA_021158735.1 Desulfurococcales archaeon
CCCAAATAAACTTCACTACCTCATCATGAGACGGGATCTCGTGGGACCCTAATTCACTGATCTTGAGTGTTGCTACTGCTGCAGCGTAAGTTACTGCTTTACTTAAGTCATACCCTCTCGACAGGCCAGCGATCAGGCCTGCAGCGAAGGCGTCCCCAGCTCCTGTAGTATCAACGATCTCCGGCGGGTTGTGGGGCGGGATGCTGAAGCATCCCTCCTCGGAGCTGACGTACACTCCCCTAGCACCCCTCTTAACGATGACGAGTCCAGGACCTAACTCCCTGACTACCTCAGCTGCTTTCCTGTAGTCGCTCACCCCCGTTATGTTAGCGATCTCCTCCTCATTAGCTAGTACTGTATTAACGCACTTGATCACCTCCTTAAGCTTGGGCAACCCCAACTTAGAGAGGACCCTCCCAGGGTCCCATGAGACGACCTTACCTAGCTCCCTAGCCTTCTTAGCTACCTCAACAGATGTGTCAAGCCTTAAGCTAGCTATGTGAACGTACTTGGCAGCCTCTATTAACCCTGCATCGACCTCGTGTGGCATGAGCTCCTCTGAAGCTCCTTTAAAGCCGTACAGCACGATCTCCCCGCGCTTATTAATGATCACTACCGTGAAGCCTGTTGACCCGAACCCCACCTTAAGACCTGAGAGGTCTACGCCCTCCTTCATTAACTCGTCCACAGCTATTCTGCCGAAGGAGTCGAACCCTACCTTAGCTATGACTGCTGACTTAAGCCCTAACCTCCTTGCACCTATGGCTACGTTAGCCGCTGACCCCCCGACCCCCCTAGACTCCTCGATTATCACACCCTCTTCGTCAGGCCTCACGAAGTCGCTGACTAAGAACCTTATGTCAACTAGTACGTGCCCTACAGTAACTACGTCGACCAATAATCAAGCACCCTACTCAACGTACTTTAGGGCTTCCTCAGGCCCCAGGCCCTCGTGAACTACAGCTACCACAGCCTTAACCATGCCCTCAGGGTTCTTATGCTGGAATACGTTACGCCCGACAACAACACCCCTCCCCCCAGCATCCATGACGTTCTTAACAGACCTCAGGAAGTCCACAGGCTTCTCAGCCCTAGGACCGCCGCTCATGAGTACAGGAACCCCGCCAGCAGCCCTCACTACCTCAGCGAAGGTCTCCCGGCTGCCTGTGTAGTACGTCTTAATTAAGTCCGCACCAGACTCTGCAGCAGCCCTGGCGCCGTACCTAACGATCTCTACGTCATACATGTTGCTGATCGCTGGCCCCCTAGGGTAGGCTAGCTGGAGGCAGGGAAGTCCGTAGGTGTCTGCAGCATTCCTTACAGCGAACCACCTCTCCAGCATGGAGTCCTCGTAGGGGCTACCCCAGTAGATAGTTGCTGCTACAGCGTCAGCACCTAGGGCTAGGGCATCCTCGACGTAACCGAACACGCTCTGAAGTAACCTGCTCTCCTTAGGCCTTAGATTGGTTTTACTCGTCAGCTTAACTATGAGGCCTACCTCACCGGCCCAGACCCTGTAGGTCAGCCTGGCAGTGCCTGGCAGCATCATGATGGCGTCGACCCCGCCCCTAACGACCTTCTCAATAATTACCTCAGGCACCACGTGCTCTGAAGGGAAGTCAGCCGGCCCGTGCTCGACACCGTGGTCGAAAGCGAAGACAACTGCCTTACCGTCAGGCATCACGCGCCTTAACCGAACATACTTACCAGTACTTGAGAATGAAGTCAGCATATTAGCCCCAAATAATTAGTGCTGGCAGGAGTAATACGTCTTCGCCTCAGGAACTGCGTTCTGCTTAGTCCATAATCTAGGAAATAATTGTTCGTTAACATGCCCCTCCTCACACCGAAGTTAGTACGGCACCATCACTGACAGCCAAAGCAAAATATTCTGACTTAAGAGTTCACCCACCATAAATTACTTAAGTACCACACACTTTTTAAGTACGGCCGCAAGCTCTAGCAAGCAAGTGACTGAATTTGAGGGCTTTACTAGTAGCTGGATTAATTACTGCGGTGCTGGTTGCGGGCGGTATAGTAGCTTTCTACACGAGTCTTCAACAGCCTGCAGGGGAGGTAATGCCGGAATCTACTACCTCACCACCCCGGCTAGTAAGTACTGCCACTCCCTCAGGTGTTGCACCAGCTGTGCCTACTAAAGAGGTCGTAGAGCCTCTCAAACTCAGGTCGATCAGGGACTTCTTCTCTAACTTCTCACACATGAAGTTAGTCGCTACGAGAGTAAACGGTAGTGAAGTCGCTAAGGTAGTGTTTGAGTATAGGGTAGTGCCTGGCGGGGTAGTAGCTGGTGAGCAGGCACGGAAGGTTGACGTAACAGTAACCAACCCTGCTGGCGAGTCACAGACACTGACTTTCTGGCTGACCATGAACTACTCTACAGTACTTAAGATAGCTGCACCTGACGGAACGACCTACGAGGGTGCTTCAGCAGCCCAGCTAGGTCACGTACTCCTGAGTCAGCTGAACATGTTCCTGATCCCCCTCATAGAGACCGAGAACATTAACTACGTAATATCTGAGTCAGAGGTACCTGCTGAGATCCCTGGGTGGGTGATAGCGTCCTCGGAGCAGGGGGCCGTGACTATAGGTGGGAGGAATTACCCTGCGTACGCTGTAGCGCTCAGGAACGTCAATGATAGTGCGTCGCAGACATCATTAATTAACGTAAAGATCGCTGAATTAGAAGAGGAACTATGGCTCGTAACCTACATTAAAGTTTTAATGAAGGATAGGATAATGTACGAGTACGTGATAGTTGAACTAGAGACTCATGCACGGTAGCATGAACTTACTGCCTACACCACGACCGGAATCCTAGCCTTCCTAAGTAGCTCCCTGAACTCCTCTATCCCTAACCCGGCGAGCTTAGCAGCCCTTCTTAGGTCTCCTTTTTCTATGTAGTACTTAAGTGCTTCCCTAACCTTAGGCGGCTGCCTACTAATAAAATCCCAATCAGCAAACCTCCTCCTCAACTCCCTAGCCTCCCTCTCCTCTTCAGCAAGCTCTACTTCCTCACGCACTTCCTCCTCACCTCCTCAACAGCCCTACTAAGTGCTTTAGCAGGAAATATGTGTAGCGTATCACTACTGTACTCATCGAAGATCTCTTCAGGACGACTGCAGTCGATGCTGACTACGTCCGCCATGACGGCGTTGAGGATAATTTCAAGAGCCCTCCACACGGTCACGCCGGAATATTCCCTCATGTACTTCGGTGCGAGCAGTGCACCCCTGTTCTCAGTCAGTACTACGTACCCCCGCCTCCTCCCGGCAACCAAGCATATTGCCTCAGGCAGGTCGATCGAGGGTAGCTGAGGCTTCAGCCTGCTCTCCTCTACGAGGGCCCTAGCCTCCTCTACTTCGTTCCGTGATGGCGTATAGAGTGCTAGGCGGTCCCTACTCAAGCCCTCAGCAATCCACGCCACGGTCTGCTCGGACCTGACCTCATTTAGTACGTCCTCAGGCACGAACACAGTTCTAAAGAGCTTGAAGAGCACGTTCCTCCTGCGGAAGCGTGCCCAGTCGATGAGGAAGCAGGTATCAGCTATTGCGATAGAGCTACGCGACATTAGGGATCCCTGCCCTGATCCTCAGCTCATTAAACTCCTCGACAGTCAAGCCCGCGATCCGTGAAGCAACGTAGAGGTCTCCTTTTTCTATGTAGTACTTAAGTGCTTCCCTAACCTTAGGCGGCTGCCTACTAATAAAATCCCAATCAGCAAACCTCCTCCTCAACTCCCTAGCCTCCTCCTCACTCACAACATAGCCCAAGCTCACCAAACACCCACCACAGTTTCTTAGCACCACCGTTAATTATCATTGCTCCCCTACACCCATTAAATAAAAGTTGTTTCAGCAGGAAATTCAGTAGTCACTAACCCACCTATAGCTCTTCCGGAAGTCGTAGCTGACCTACACTAGATTTGGTTGCGGACTGCGGTATTGCTGCCTTGGCCATACTTCAGCTAACTCCTCAACCCTACAAACACCTAAACTATACTTGAGGTAGCTGACAAGAGCTTCCTTAAATGCTGCTGTTCCGGCAAATAATTTAGCTTCTCATCTAAGTATAGTTATGTGGGGTGCTCTATTGCCTGCTGATAGAGACGTGGTCAGGTACCGTATTTCTGAGCTACGTGAGTGCATTCACGAGCTGACTAGGATTACTTCTAAGCCCTATGAGGAGCTAGGTATTGATGAAAGGTACTCTATTAGGTACAACATTATAGTTCTTGCTGAGGCCCTCGTCGCCCTCTGCCTGCACATAGCTAAGAACGTTTTTAACTACATGCCGAAGTCCTACGTTGATTCTGTAGAGTACGTTGGCAGGAGATTGGGCGTGAAGTGCTGTGAGGACCTCATAGCTATCGTTAAGCTGAGGAACTTAGTTGTTCACAGGTACTGGGTAGTTGATGACAGGAAGATCTACGAATCTGTAGTTAATGACTTTAAGTGTGTCGAGGAGTTTATTATGGTTGTTGAGAGGAAGGTGCTGTGAGCCTCACCTACTTCGCCGTAGATCGTGAGGAAGTCCTCAGGAAGTTGAGGGACGCCTTGAGAAGGGATCGCAGGATCCTAATCGCTGTTGTGTTCGGGTCAGTACTGAGCAGTGAGCATGTCCGCGATGTTGATATTGGGTTGGTCACGCACCCACCCCTAACCCTTAAGGAACTCCTAGTACTTGCTGGCAGGTTAGAACTCCTTATTGGAGTGCCCGTCGACTTACTACCTATAACTGAAGTACCTCCTAAGCTTCAGTACAAGATGTTGGCCAGCGGTAAACCCCTAATCATTAGGGACAAAGAACTATATAATAAACTCACAGCATTCGCCTTAGGTCAGTTACAGGACATTGAAATAAAAATACGCAAGCTCTCCTGAACCCATAACCGCTGATCTGTCTCCAGCAAGGTTCCACATCATAGTTACATTTATGAGTAAAAGTACTCTAATTTGCTGATTAGAGAAAAAGGTGTTCTACCCCAGTAAGTTGAGAGGCATTCTAAAGCACGTAAAGGTGGCTCCGCAATAACGCTAAAGAACTAAGATGACGTAACTTCGCAGACATTGCTAGTTAATGTGAAGGTAGCTGAATTAGGGAAAGGCGTCATAGTTAATGTGTTGAGAATTCCGTATATCGCTTAGTCTTTATGGATTGTGGGTGTAGTACAGCAATATAATCTTCTGTGCAAAATATTAATTGCTGGTGTATGCTGTGAGCGGTAACTACTCAGCACTCTTGAGGCGTCGTGCTGAGTCCATGATTAGGCTAGCTGAGAAATTATTAGGTGAAGAGGAGCACGATCTTGCTGTACTTAATGCTGAGTACGCTGCGCAGTTGTACGTTAAGAGTGTACTCTACAGATTAACTGGAGAGGAGTGGAGGGGGCATAGTGTACGTACTCTACTTGGGGCAGTAGCCCTCGTAGCTGGTGAGGGAGGGCTGAAGGATGTAGCGGAAGTGGTCATAGAGTTTACTAGGAGGAATAGGAGGTCCCTAGCTGAATTAGATGAAGCTCACACCCGCTCCATTTACGGTGTATTCGAGTACAGTAAGGAACAGGCAGAAGCTCTCGTAAGCATAGCTAAAACCGTGATATCCCTCATGAAGAATATCGAGAGTAAGGTATTCGGAGGAGGTCTCTAAAGTGGTTAATGAGATAACCCCTATACAGATAATAACTAAGTGGAGAACGTACGTTAAGATAGTGTCTCAGGCAGTAAAGGCGGTTACTCCTGAAGCCGAAGTCTATGTTGCTGGAGGCGCGGCAGAGAAGAGGTTAACGGTTAAGAGCGATATAGATGTGCTTATCGTCCTTCCACACAAGCTCGGTTTTGAAAAGGCAGCTGAATTACACGCAAAAATCTTAGAAGTAGCTGAGGAGCTCGGTCTCCCACCCTATGC
>JAGGUC010000121.1 GCA_021158735.1 Desulfurococcales archaeon
AGAGTCCGGGGAGGCCTGCCTGAGGAGGGTTAAGTATGATGTCAGCTCCACATTGACTAAGCTGCGTGAACTGCTCAGTAGTTACGTGAGGGAGTATGAGTTCCTAGGTAAGGTCTTACTGACTGGAACGCTGAGCTAGCTCTCACTAGCCTCTAGCTTCTCAATAAACATCTCCGCCTTAGGCGGGATCCTCACCCTGACTGACGATGAGTCGAGCCCTAGGAAGTCGCTGCCGTCCGTAGTTAGGATTCCTCTCTTGAGGAGGTACTTGTAGAGGTTCACACCATCCTTATGCAGCAGAAATATAGGCGCTGTGGGGGACGTCCTGCTTATGAGGAACCCCTTACTCTCCAGGTATTCCACGAGCTTTTTCTTCTCCTCAGAAATTCTTGTAATAACGTCGGCGAGGAACTTCCTGCCCTTCTCCAGCGCCCTAATAGCTAGAACCTCAGCAAGCGTGCTGATCCTGAAGGGTATGTATATCTTCGAGTATAGTTCCTTAATATCCTTACCCCTGACCACCGAGTATCCTACTCTGAGGTTAGCCAGCCCGAACCCTTTCGAGAAGGACCTCACAACTATTAGGTTCGGGTAGTCAAGGTGGAGCGCTGAATTCGAAGGCTCCATGAAGTCCCCGTATGCTTCATCAACAATGACTAAGACGTCGTGCTTGAGAGCTTTCTTGACAATATCCTCTATGACGTCGAGCGGGATCACCTGTCCTGTAGGGTTATTGGGGTTATCTATGTAGACTAATGTTGTGTCATCACGTACCCTGCTGATCAGCTCTTCAGGAACGAACTCGAACCTCCTCTCCTTCCTAAGTAGCACGTACTCGTAAATCCCGCCCAGAACCCTGACCTGGGTAATGTACTCTGAAAACTGCGGTGAGTACCCCAAAGCTCTGCTCCCCTCAGATATCGCGAACTTATTGATGTCCTCCAAGCACCCCATCGACCCAGCACCCACGAATACGTCGTCCTTACTGAAGAGGCCGCCCCAGTACTCAGCGATCTTCTCCCTCAACGCAACATGCCATGGTGTCGGCATCTTGGATATGTCGAAGTCGCCGAGGCTCACTCCCTCCAGGACTTCCTTAGGGAAGCCGTAGGGATTCGTGCCTAAGTAACAGTCAATCAGCTCACCCTCAGGCACCTCCTCCTTAACGTAGCTCTTCAGCTCGACCTCAAGCAAGCTCCTCCTAAATTTGTTCTTCAGCCCCATCTAGAACCCCCTAGCGTATGTTGGATTGAGGATTAAATAAGTCCGAGTTTCTGTCAGGTCAGACCTGTATACACATCGTATACTTTCTTAGATATCTGAGCTATGAGCTCCTCCCCTAGAGGGATGAATTGGAGCTTCTCATAGTCGAGACCGTTTATGAATACCACGAGGACATAGTCGCCTTTTTCCGTGAACACTATTCCAGCGTCATTAACTACGCCGGGAATTGTCCCTGTTTTGTGAGCTACCTTTACGCCATGTGGCAGGTACCGCTTGATCCTCGCCTCACCTGTCTGGCAGGCCTTCATGATCTCCAGTATCTCACGGCATGCTTCAGGTATGAGTACTTCACCCCTATAAAGGAGCTCCAGAGTCCTCACCATTTCCACAGGTGTTGTTACGTCATTGTACTCAAGGTTCGTCTCCCACCTACCGCCTTTATTGATCTTCCTTTCCTCGAAGTTCTTCTTAGCTGTCTCCCAGTCATCAGCCCCAGCTATGTCCAGCAGTATCTCTCTTGTGATTAAGCAGACTCTTGTCTCCCTCAAGCCTAAGACCTCCCTCACGGTCCTACTAATCTCCTCCCTCCCCAGCAACTCCATGATCATATCTGTAGCTGTATTATCACTTAGAATCATCATGAGCTTAGCGAGGTCCCTCAGCGTTGGCTGCAGCCCTTCATCCAGCTCCTTAAGTATTCCTGACCCGAGCACCTTAACGCCCTCTGAGATCCTGTACCTTGTTCTAAGATCCAACTCCCCCTTAATGACCTGGTTGTACAGCTCTACCAGAACGAAGACTTTGAAGACGCTGGCAGTCAGGAATCTTTCCCTGCCGTTTATGTAGTACTCTGCACCAGTCTTAAGATCCTTGAAGCCCACTCCTACCTTAGCAGGGAATGACCTAACTAACTCAACTAACTCACGTTCCAACCTTTCAATAAGTTCCGAACTCATGACTCACCCCTCCACAGCTTCCTAATGCTTTCCATTCTCTCCTCGACATAAGGTGTAAGTTTTTCTTCCGTAATTGATGGGAAGTGGCAGGCTACGTAGTGCCCCTTCCTAATCTCCATTACTGGCGGTTCCTTTCTCCTGCACTTTTCCTTAGCGAACGGGCACCTCGGATGGAATCTGCAGCCTGGGGGCGGGTTAATTGGGCTTGGAACTTCGCCAGGCACTATGATCTTGTTCCTCCCCCTCTCTCTAATATCTACTGCTGGTGTCGAGAGCATTAGGAATGCCGTGTAGGGATGGTAGACCTTACCCATATTCAACTCCTCTCTAGTGTTCAAAACTTCAACGACCTTACCTAAGTACATGATCCCCACTCTATCGCTGACGTACTGCATGACCATCAGGTTGTGAGTTATGAAGAGGTAGGTCAGTTTGAATTCCCTCTGTAGCTTGACGAGGAGGTTAAGTATCTGTGCCTGGACTGAGATGTCTAGGGCTGAGGTCGGCTCGTCGAGGGCTACGAAGTCCGGCTTAGTTATTATAGCTCTAGCAATACTGACTCTCTGCTGCTGACCCCCGCTGAGTTCATGTGGGTACCTATTCAGGTGCTCCTCACCTAGACCGACCTTCTCCAGAATTTCTAGGACCATGTTCAGCTTCTCCTCCTTACTGCTGCCGATGCCATGTATTTCTAGGGGTCTCTTCAGGATGTTATATATGGTCATTCTCGGATTGAGGGATGACTTAGGGTCCTGGAATACAATGCCCATACGCTTCCTGACTTTCTTCAACTCTTTCTTGCCCAGTGAGAATATGTCTACTCCATCAAAAAGTACCTTCCCCCCGGTAGGCTCTATCAGCCTTAGAAGCAGCCTGGCGAACGTGCTCTTACCGCAACCGCTCTCACCAGCTAGGCCGAAGGTCTCCCCCCTCTTTATTGTTAAGGACACGCCGTCGACGGCGTGGACAAAGGCACCCTTAGCCTTAAATAACCCGGCCCTGATCGGGAAGTACTTCCTCAAGTCCTCAACAACTACTAAGTCGCTTCTAACCAAAATCACCCACCCCTAAGTAAGTGACAGAAGACGAAGTGCTCATTAGAAACTACAACAGGCTTGGGTTTCTCTTTCTTGCATTTCTCCATTGCGTGAGGGCACCTAGGATGGAACCTACAGCCAGGAGGCGGCTCGATCAGGTTCGGAACTCTACCTGGAATATTCTCTAGTTCTCTCTCCTCTTTATGACCTAGTGGCAGAGCCCTTAGGAGACCTTTCGTGTATGGGTGCTGGGGGTTCAAGAAGATGTCTCTGACAGGACCTACCTCAGCGATCTGCCCAGCGTACATTATCACTATTCTGTCAGCCATTTCAGCAACTACTCCTGGGTCATGGGTTATGAGAAGTATCGACATGTTGTAGTCGTTCCTTAAGTCCATGATCAGCTTAAGTATTTGTGCCTGAATAGTTACGTCTAGAGCGCTCGTCGGCTCGTCAGCTATGAGTAGTGAGGGCCTACCGGCAAGCATCATGGCGATCATTGCTCTCTGCCTCATACCACCGCTCAGCTCGAAGGGGTAGGAGTAGTACCTTCTCTGTGGGTCAGGCATCCTAACGTTCTTTAGTAGTTCAACGACCTCGTCCAGTATGGTTTTCTTAATCCTTAACTTATGTATCTTGAACATTTCACTGATCTGGTTGCCCACAATGAACACGGGGTTCAAGGCCGTCAGCGGATCCTGAAAGATCATGCCTATCTCCTTACCCCTGATCTTCCTCAGCTCGGACTCCGGGAGATCGAGTATGTTAGTCCCCTTAAACAAGATCTTACCTCTGACCTCGGCGTTCTTCGGTAGGAGTCTGAGAATGGACTTAGCTACGGTTGACTTGCCGCAGCCTGTCTCACCCATGAGGGCAAGTACCTCACCGTACTTGATGTCGAGTGAGACGCCGTCAATTACCTTAGCGATACCCTCATCTGTTCTGAAGTTTATGTAGAGGTCCTCGATCTTAAGGAGCGTTCCGTCATTCACCTCAGCTCACCCTCTCAGGCTGTATTGCGTCCCTAAGACCGTCGCCTATGAAGTTGAAGGCGAGCACGGTAATCATTATGGCAACACCTGGGAATATGGAGTACCAGGGCGCTATGGTCAGGTACGTCCTAGCTGTTGAGAGCATGAGTCCCCAGTCAGGTGTTGGTGGCTGAGCTCCTAGGCCGAGGAAGCTCAGTGATGCAGCAACGATTATTGCTGAGGGGATGTTGTACGTTATCAGTACTAGGATTGATGACATAACGTTGGGCAGGATGTACGAGAAGAGAATCCTGATGTCGCTCTCACCTATAGCTCTGGCTGCCTCTATGTAGAGCTCCTCCCTCACGGAGAGGGTCTCACCCCTCACTATCCTCGCGTAGCTGGCCCACATAGTGAGCGCTATAGCTACCATAGCATTGATCAGTCCGGGACCCAGTATAGAGACTATGGCGAGAGCCAGGATCAGTGAGGGGAAGGACCACACGATATCTACGATCCTCATTAACACCTCATCAACTATCCCGCCGTAGTAGCCTGAGATCAGGCCTAGGGTAACGCCTATAGCCGCCGATATCAGGGCTACTAAGACACCAACCCTGAGCGCTATCTGTGTGCCGTAGAGCACCCTAGAGAGGATGTCCCTGCCGAGCTCGTCTGTACCAAAAAGGTACTTAGATGAGGGTGGCTGCAATCTATCCTCAAGGTGTTGCTCTACAGGTGAATAGGGCGCTATTACAGGCGCTAGTATAGCTATCGCGATAATGATACATAATATTACCAACCCAGTCATTGCTAACTTATTCTTCCTGAATCTCCTCCAGGTCAACTTCCACATGCTAACTCCGACAGCTCTACGCTTCTCCTCCGTCACGCCCCCTCACCCGTCACTCTGACTCTGGGGTCTATGAAGGCATATACTAAGTCAGCGGCGAAGTTAGCTATTACTGTTAATGTTCCTATCAGGAAGACTAGTGCCTGAACCGTTGGGTAGTCCCTCTGCAGGATCGATATTATGAGTAACCTCCCCATCCCTGGCCAGGCGAAGACAGTCTCTGTAACTACAGCCCCGCCGAAGAGCCATGGGATCTGAAGAAACATGTATGTAACGATCGGTATGAGGGCGTTTCTTAGCGCGTGCTTGAATACCACGAGTGTGTTTGACAGTCCCTTAGCCTTAGCGGTCATTACGTAGTCCTTATCCAGCACGTCAAGCATGTTGGCCCTCATGAGCCTAGCTATGACAGCTACCTGGGGGAGCCCTAGGGTTAGTGAAGGTAGGATTACGTTCCTCCAATCACCTATTCCTGAAATAGGGAGGACCTTGAGCATGACGCCAAATATCAGCATTAGCACTAGGCCGAGCCAGAAGTACGGCATTGACATTAGGAAAGCCGCGAGGCCCATGACCGTGTAATCCACGGCTGTCTGCTTGTATATTGCTGCCGCGATTCCTAGTGGTATACCTAGAGCGAACGCTATGAGCCATGCAGTCCCTGTAAGCTGAAGTGTGTAGACTATTCTCTCACTTATTAACTCCCTGACAGGGACGTTCTTCACTAGTGACTTACCGAAGTCCCCTCTCAATATTATGTTTGCAAGCCAGTCAATGAACTGTATATGTATGGGTTTATCCAGCCCTAACTGATGTTTGAGCTTCTGGTACTGTTCTTCAGTAGCGAACTCACCCAGGATGTACCTTACGGGATCTCCGGGAATAAGGTGGAGTAGGGAGAAACTGAATAAAGTTACAGCGAGTATGCATATAATAAAAGAAAAAATTTTTCTTATTATGTACTTCTTCATTACTTACCACCTACCTCTTCAGGGGGTTACCCCTTCAACTTAGCGTCATTGAAGTACAGTGACTGCGTGTATGGGTTAACCTTAATTCCTTCAACTACGTCGTTTCTGTATGCTACGAAGATCTTCCTGGCGTACAGCGGAACCATTGGGCAGCCATCAATTAGGATCTTCTCGGCTTCCTCTATGTACTTCTGCCTCTCCTTAGGGTCTATCGTGCTACCCATCTTCTCTAGTGCAGCGTCAAGGTCTGACCTGTAGAAGAACATTCTCTTAACTCCCTTCTTAGAGTGAAACATATAGAACAGTATCTGAGCGTCCATTAAGCCGTACCTGAACAGGTATGCCTGGTGCTTACCCTTGGACACCAAGTCAGTGAACGCTGACTCTTCAACCTGCCTTATTTTGACCTTAATACCTATCTTAGCTAGCTGTGACTGAATTATCTGAGCTACCTTCGGGGCCTCCAATTCACCAGTTGAGATCCAGAGTTCGAACTCGAATTTATTACCGTTCCTGTCCTCTAAGATCCCGTCACCATCCCTATCCACCCAGCCGGCTTCAGCAAGGAGTTCCTTAGCCTTCTCTAAGTTGTACTGGTACTTCTGCTTAGCGTACTCTTCCACCTTCTCTGAGTACCCTATCATTGACGGTACTAGAGGTCCGTAAATCGGTACCGCCAGTCCCTCTAAGGCTGCCTCAATTATTGGCTTCCTGTCGATAGCGTAGGCTATTGCCTGCCTCACCCTTGTGTCATTGAATGGGTACTTCTGGCAGTTGAAACCTACGTAGTGAAGGGTGTACTCTAGGAACGGTATCATAGTGACCTTAGGATCATTCTTGAGTTCCTTATAGTACTCTGGCGGTACGTCAAGCAGTACGTGAACATTACCAGCCTTGAACTCTGACACGAGCGTGAAGGGTTCTGTAATGATCCTGAACCTTAACTTCTTAATGTAAGGTGGTCCTTCATTCTCGATAACTGAGTCAGGGTAGTATTCACGCTTGTAGTTGGGGTTGACAGCGTAATCTATGTGGCTGCCGCGGACCCACTCAACAACGTAGTACGGACCTGTAGCAGCTGGCTTAGTACCGAACTCTACGTCACCAACCTTCTTGAAGTACTCCTCACTGTAGATGCCCGCACTGGGCATTGTTGCGAGCATGGATAGTATGGGGCCGTAAGGTTCTTCGAAGATGAACTGCACGGTGTAGTCGTCGATTACCTTTACCTCCTTAAGTGTCCCAACTACTAGAGGAGCTGATGGAGAAGCCGTCTCCGGAGCTATGAACCTCTCGAAGTCGAACTTGAAGTCCTCAGCTGTAATCGGATTGCCGAAGGCATCCTTTATGCCCTTCCTTAAGTGGAAGGTAATTACCTTACCACCATCAGAGATCTTCCAAGACTCCGCCAGTCCCGTAATTATGTTTCCTTCAGAATCAATGTTCACTAGTCTGGCGAATACTATGTCTGTCGTAATGTCAACCCAGGTTGACTTCTGGGGATCTAGGGTGTCAGGAGGTCTCGTATACCCTATTACCAGTACTTTCTCTACAGCTGGGGTCGTAGCAGTTGGGGTAGTGGCTGTGGGAGTAGTGGTTGCCGGGGTGGTTGCGGTAGGCGTTGTGCTGGTTGGGGAGGGTGAGGTAGTGGGGGTGGTTGTTGCGGGCGGTCTGGTAGCGTAGTAGCCTGCAATACCTGCTGCGATGGCGATGATGATTATAACTGCGGCAATAACTCCAACGAGTGTCCTACTTACCATGGTTACCACTCACATACAAGCTTGAGCACAAGCATATAAATTTTTTGTATTTCTGATATTTAGTATATCGATCTAATATGTAAATACTCTCTATAGAACAATAAATAATTGTGATGATACACACGCAAATCGTAGTGAAAAGTTTTTAGAGTGAATAAATATTTTTTAATACTTTCCCTCCTAGGTCGTCAGTCAGTTCTCCATCCTCAATTTCTACCACACCATTTACTATGACGTGCTTTATGCCTTCGGGAGTCCTTCTCGGGTTCTCGTAGGTTGCTCTGTCAATGACTGTCTTCGGGTCGAAGATGACTATGTCTGCCCAGAACCCCTCCCTGATCAGTCCCCTGTCTTTCAGACCTAGCTTCTGGGCTGGGAGTGAGGTCATCTTTCTAACGGCTTCCTCAATGGTCAGTGCCTTCTTCTCCCTGACGTACCTCCCCAGTAGTCTCGGGAATGTTCCGTAGGCCCTCGGGTGAGGCTTCCCGACACCTATGTCGAGTCCGTCTGTCCCGACCATTACGTAGGGGTGGGTGACTGCCTTCTCGACGTCTTCTTCATTCATTAAGAAGACTATCATTCCGGCATCCGTACCGTCTTCTGCTAGAATATCGAATACGAGTTCGTAGGGGTCCTTACCGACCTCCTCGGATACCTTAGCTATGCTCTTTCCTGTGAACTCCGGGTGTGAGGGTGAGTAGGTGATCACTATGTTCTCCCACCCTGCCCTCCTGACGAAGTTCTCCCAGTCCTCCCGCTCCTCAATAAACTTCCTCATCTCCTCCCTGACTTCAGGGTTCCTGCACCTCTCCTTAAGCCTCTCCTCACCACCCACGTGAGCCCAGGGCGGTAGCAGTGCAGCGAGGTACGTCGAACCTGCCGTGTACGGATATACGTCGGCAGTAACATCTACACCTTCTTCTCTGTCCTTCTCAATCATTCTCAGCACTTCAGCCATCCTGCCCCAGTTACGTCTTCCAGCAACCTTAAGGTGGGATATCTCGACCGGGACGCCCGCTTCTCTGCCGATCCTTATAGCTTCAGCTACGGAATTCAGTACCGCGTCTGACTCATTCCTCATGTGCGTCGCGTAGTACCCGCCGTACCTGGCAACTACCTTAGAGAGCTCTACTAGCTCCTCAGTTCTCGAGTAGATCCCGGGCGGGTAGATCAGTCCGGTCGACATCCCGAAGGCACCCTCCTTCATTGACTGGGCTAGTAGTTTCTTCATCTCCTCTAGTTCAGCTGGAGTCGGGTCCCTGGCCTCCATACCCATGACAGCTATCCTCAGTGTGCCGTGCCCTACTAAGCCAGCGAAGTTCGTGCCTAAGGGATCGAGTTCCTCGAGCTTCCTCAGGAACTCCCCGTAGGTGCTCCAGTCAAAGCTCACCTCCCTGCCAAGGATGCCCGTATATGATTTCAGGATGTCTAGGGTCTCTCTGCGCACTGGTGCTGGACTTACGCCGCAGTTTCCGCAGACTACAGTAATGACTCCCTGAAAGATCTTCGGCTTATTTGCTATGTCTTTGAAGAATACCAGGTCGTCATGTGAGTGCATGTCTATGAAGCCGGGAGCGACTACCAGGCCGTCAGCCCTCAGAACCTTATCTCCTAAGCTCTCATCGATCCTGCCGATCTTGACGATCCTGCCGTCTTTCACCCCTACATCAGCCTTAAACCATGGGTTGCCAGCACCATCTACTATCCTGCCTTCCTTAATGATCAGGTCGAACCTAATGCTTGACCACCATATAGTTTGTGGGGAAGGACTATTAACCGTTCACAGCTTTATTATCGGGTACGCATACCTTACTTGGGGGCAGAACTTTGGTCGGGCTCCGAGATTCTGATGTAGTAAGACTTGAGTCCTTCATTATTGACAAGATGTCTAAGTCGAGGACCCCTGGGCTCAGTATATCCCTCGTACGTAGAGGAGGTGAGGTGATCTACTCTAGGGGCTTCGGCTTCAGGGACATTTCATCGGGACTGCCCTCAACACCACACACGGTCTATGGCGTGGGGTCCGTGACTAAGTCGTTTACGGCACTAGCTGTGATAATGCTTGCTGAGTCAGGCATGCTGGGGTTCGATGACCCTGTCGAGAAGTACGTTGACCTGAGGCTCAGACCTAAGGGAGGTACTATAACTATCCATAACCTCCTGACACACACCACAGGCCTTCCAGCACTGGCCTATGGTGAAGCGTACCTGAGGGGTGTCTTAGGGCTGGATGGGGTCTGGCTTCCGCTGGCATCGCCTGAGGACATCGTAGCCTTCATGAGGGGGTCGGAGAGCTGGGCCGTCAGCAGGCCTGGTGAGAGATTCTTCTACCTTAATGAGGGATACGTACTGCTCGGCATCATAATATCGAAGATCTCCGGGATGAAGTACGTGGACTTCATTAAAGAGAGGATCCTGAAGCCTCTGGGTATGTCGAGGTCCTACTTCAGTAAGGAGGAGGTGGAGAGAGACCCTGACGTAGCTACGCCATACATCATAGATAGGGAAGGAAGGCAGGTGCCCAGTGCATTCCCCTACGGGATAACCTCTGACGGTGGCCTACTGAGCAACGTGACGGACATGTCAAAGTATGTGAGTATGTACTTGGGGAGGGGGAGGTTAGGCGATGCAGTGCTGGTATCAAGGGAAAGTATTGAGTTGATGGAGAAGCCCCACGTGAGACTACCCTATGAGGTTTTCGGCGGTGAGTCCTACGGGTACGGACTGTCAGTGTACCCGAACTTTCTGGGCAGGAAGCTCGTTGGTCACAGTGGCTCAGTACTTGTCCATACTGCCTACATGGGTTACCTGCCTGAGGAAGGTGTCGGGGTCATGGTACTGTCTAATGCTTCGGGGTACCCGCTATCCGTCATAGGTATGTACGCCCTAGCACTAGCTATTGGCGAGGACCCGATGAAGCTTCCCTTCATCTTCAGGGATGAAGTACTGAGTAAGCTTGAGGGTACCTACGAAACATATAAATCTACCTACAGGGTCGAGGTTAAGCGCTCCGGGGACTTCCTGTTAGTCATTTATAGGGACAGATACGTAGAGTCCTCAGTACCTCTGGTTCCTGAGGAGTTGAGGGAGGACTACGCTAGGTTCTACACCTTAAGGAACGGTGTGAGAATGGATGTTGAGTTCTTTATTGAGGACGGTGAGGTAGTGCTGATTTACGAGAGATATAAGTTTGTTAAGAAAACACGCTAGTCTTTTTAACCTTAAATATGTGTCGTTGCTGTACCGCCCCTACCCTTCCTGAAGGCTTCGGGAAACTCCTCATTGAACGTGGAAATTATTGCTAGGAACGAGTTAATGAGCCTGGCTATAGTGCCCATGACGATGGGCTTTCCCTTATCCTCGATCTCACTGATGTAGAGAGGCTTAGCAACTGTTATGGCTTGTAGGTCCACCGGATTAGGCTGTAGTGCTGTGGCGCAGTCGTTGCAGACGCAGGTGATGGTGCGTAAGAGCTTAGATGAAAATCTTATCTTTTCGTTCACCTCCAGCTTACCTAGGGCTGACCTATGCTCGGGAGCTACCGACACTCCAAGTAAGAAAACAACTTTGTCACCTCCATGGGTAGGTTGAAACACCTTAATGTTAACCTTCAGCGGCGGGGGAGTATAAGTGTCTAGGCCCCACACAACCTTGAGTTGCGGGGGTCCAGAGAGCTTCTTGACCTCGAAGCCCTCATCAATAAACCACTTAGTCAGCCTCCCCACTAAGTCACTACTCAAGACCTGCTACCCTCCTTATACTGTACTCTCATAAAGAAATACTTTGCTGGTGGGGAGGGAAAAAGAGTTTTGGGTTTCCACCACTTCATTTCTTCACGTGGAGCCTCAGCCACATGAACTTAGAGGTCTTCTCAGCCAGTTTTGCAGCACCGTATGCGTCAACCAGACCATACCCGAAGTACTTGTCATACCCAGGCTCGCCCAGGTCCGTAGCTGTCGCCTTAATTATGTACTCGACCATGAAGGGCCTCAGCTTCGGATTGATGCTCAGGATTAGTGCTGCAGTACCTGATACGTGCGGGCATGCAGCACTTGTCCCAGACATCCACGCATAGTAGTACCCTGGCAGGACTACGGACTCAGGGCTCCAGCAGTTCAAGCATAGGTGGTACCACCAGCCCTCCTCAGGGTACCCGTACCAGTAGCCTCCAGGTGCCGCGACATCGATTACGCCGAAGCCGTAGTTGCTGTATGGTGCTAGCTCATAGATGTCCGTTATTGATGATACAGCAATAACTCCCGGCAGCATTGCAGGCACTAGTACTACGCTGTAGTTGAGTAGGGTCTCAGTCAGGTCCAGAGCCTCATTACCTGCTGCCGCAACAAGTACGCAGCCCCTTGCCCTAGCGTAGAGTACTGCCTTAAGTAAGGCGAGATATATTGCTCTGTCATTGGGGTCTGTGAGGTTCAGGTACCCTCCCAAAGACATGGAAATGACGTCTATCCTCTTGTCCGCGCAGTACAATATGGCTTCAAGGATCCAGCCCCAGTACCGTTTCCTCGGACCGTATTACTCTATGCGTTTTGTTTCGTTGTGGTACGGTTTTCATTGGTTCCACCTCGCCTCCAAGGCTCATCCCATAGGGTCGTGGGTGGTGGCCGAGCCCAACAGCATGAGGCTCCCATCACCCACACACCCATGAAAATAATGAAACATCACATTACAAGTGTTTTAAGCTCGAAACACAATGATACAAAATTATTCAAAACACTAGTTTAATGTTTTCTGCCCCCACCCCTCATTCGTCAGTACTTTGACATTAACGATCTTCATGTTGGGTGCTATACCAACAACACCTACTCCATTTAGGGTTGCAGCAACGCAGCCAGCACACCAGGTCCCGTGCCCGTAGTAGTCTATAGGTGATGTGTCGTTAATACCCTCAATAGGTGACTCGTTAACGAATGAGGTGCTCAGCTCGAAGTCGTAGTTCGGCGCTATATCGGGGTGATACCAGCACACGCTTGAGTCAACTATAGCTACCTTAATACTGGGTCCCCTGTACTTATTGACCAAGCCTTCTCGGGTGAGGCATTAATGAACATCATGTCCCACTGGTACGGGTAGTACGGGTCAGCAGTAATGTTCTCGCCTGCAGGCCTCAGCTGGAGCTTAGTGGGCGGTGGCAGAAACTGCATCTTGTAGTCCTTAGCTACCACCACACCCTTAACTTCCTTCAGTAGTTCCTCTACTACCTTACTACCTGAAGCAATTAGTATTCCTGTCCCAGAATGCACCTCCTTGATCTTGCCGAACTTATTCACAATACCCATTACCTTAGGCAGGGCTAGTGTGTTATTAAGGACTATGATGTACCTGTGCTCCCCACCAGCCAAGCATACGCTACTCTGAAGCTGGTGGGTGAGGCAGCTAGTGTCATGGTGGCCGGGAGGATCAGTGCAACAGTGATCAGCACAGCTAGTAGCACGTATGAGTACCTGCGTTGGGTACGCATTGCGAGTAACACCTTAAGAATTAATTGTAGCACTAGTATAAAAGTTCTGTAGTTCTTCTGTTACAGCGTAATATTTAACTTAATGCCT
>JAGGUC010000148.1 GCA_021158735.1 Desulfurococcales archaeon
ACAGCTGAGGGAAGGCAGACTAGGGTCTCTACAATCGAGATAGTCCTAGCTAAGAAAGAAGAGTAAGAAAACCTACAAGACTACGGAAAATAAGAGGATTTTTTGTTAAGCATATTTGGACCCACACAAGAATTAGGTATGATGAAACTTCTACCCACAATATTAAAATTAGCAATTAGCTACACCAGCTTTACTTCACATCAGTATTTAATGGATAATTAAGTAGTTGATTATGGTGTAATGCGTTTGGGTAGGCTTATGAATAAGCTTGCTCAGGGCAGACCCCTCCTACAGGTGGCTCTGGACTTCACTAAGCTTACTGATGCCGTGAGAGTCGTGAATGTCTTAAGGGACCTTCCTGTAGATATATATGAGGTGGGTACACCGTTAATAAAATCTGAGGGGGTAAGGAGTATCGAGGTTATTCGTGCCTTAGTTGGTGATGAAAAAGTCGTTCTGGCTGACATGAAGACTGCTGATACAGGTGCTTTAGAGGTTGATTTAGCCTATAATTCCGGAGCCGATGTTGTTACAGTTCTTGCCTCCGCCGATGATGAAGTAATCAGTACTGCGGTTCAGAGAGCTAGTGAGCTAGGTATCGAGGTAGTTGTTGATACGATCGGGGTTACTAACTTGTTTGAGAGGTTAAGCTCCTTACGCAAAATTGGCGTGAATATAGTTAATATACACACGGGTATAGATGTTCAAAAGAGGAGGATGACGACGGCAGCTAGTAGGCTATCATTAATCAAGAAGGTAATTGATAGCTTTAACGACATTTATATAGCGGTGAGTGGTGGAATCAAAGCAATTAATGTGCCTGAATTTGTGAGGATAGGTGTATCAATAATAGTTGTTGGTTCAGCAATAACAAAGTCGGGGGATCCCAGGAGATCAGCCATAGAGGTAATTAATTCTATGCGAAAGTAGCTGTTGATTTGTTAATTTAGGTTAAGGTTTATTAGTAATTTGCTGTAGACCATTACCTTTTTGGTGACGTGTGATTGATCGAGTTACTTAATGTTATCTTACTAGCTATCACGTTAGTTCTGGTAATACTTGTAGTTACAGGTTATGACCAGTACTTTGCGCTGAGAGCTAAGGTAAAAGCAGGTAGCAGATTAACGTCCACTGACATCACCGTCCCAGGGTCTTCAGATCAACAGGCTAACATAATTAAAATAAAGAAAGTTAAGGCTTCTAAAGTCGGTAGTTACTTAGTGATAACTTTGGTACTAAGTGAGCAGGGGGCTGGGGACAAGGTATCAATAGATGACCCGACGCTACTGCTACCCTTAGTTCAAGTATCAGCTGCTGAGGAAAAAGAGGAGAACTTAGTGTAGTCACGAGTTAATGCTGGACAATTCAGGAATCCCCTAACATCACATAATCTTTAAGAAGTCTCTACACTTTAGAAAATAGGTGTTCAGATGTCGCAAGCTAAGGGCACAACAGCTAAGGAGTTAAAGATCTTTTCAAGACCTGTTGTAACGTGCGATGACATCAAGAAGGATAAACGGAAGATGACTTTGCTGCATATAATTAAGTTAGTAGGTGAAATAAGTGAGAGAGGGTTGACGAAACTCCTTTACATTCTTAAGGAGGAGAAAGATATTGACGTGGGCTATAAGTTTATCCTAATAGGTGAAATACCGAATAGTAAGGAGTTGCTTGAGGATGTCAGAGTATTGCTTTACTTGGGCATCCTTGAAACTAATCCTGTTACAAGGAAGCTAAGATTAACAAGTAGTGGGACAGAGTTCCTGGAATCAAATAAAATGCCTGAAGACGAAATAGGTAAGCTTGAAGACTGCATTACTGAAGTTAAGCCCAAAGTCCTCACGGAGGAGGCAACAACAGAAATGTTGCTCAGAGGCATAAGAGCGCGTAGGAGAACTCGCCGGAGGAGGTAGCTTTAAGTTAATTATGTATTGTGATTACTTCTTTCCCTTATCAATAATGTGTCTAAGTTCTTCAGGCATTAACTCGTAATATTTTCTCAGGAATTCCTTCTCTCTCTCCTGCACCCTAGGGTGAGTTCTCCTATCATCTGGGTACATCAATGGAATTCCATTAATTACTGGGTACCACCTGCTGCATTCCGGGCATACAAGTACTGCAGCTACTATGTCTGTCTTTACGCAGGTATCACAGGGTAAGTCGGTCTCTTTCAGTTCCTTAATAGGTTTTTCTTTGAGGCCGCAGTATGTATCGCAAAACGGCTTCTGCACTTTAAAATCCTTCTCCAGAGTTCTCTTTTCGAGAATGTATAATTTAAGAGGAAAACTCCTACACATAGGGCATGCTAGAAGATTTAATAGGGCATACCTCATGATATCACCCTAATAGATCCTTAATAGTTGAGACAATGTCATTATATATTTTTTTAGTTAACTCCTCAGAACTCGATTCGACAAATACTCTCATGACAGGTTCTGTACCACTAGGCCTTACGAGGAACCAGTAGTCCTTGCCAATGACCTTAATCCCGTCAACATCAATGATCCTCTCCGCCCTGTACTGTACCTTAAGTTCCTCAACAACCTTAAGTGCACCCTCCCTGTTTTTAATGGGTATTTTTGTTTTAATGATGTATCTTCTAGGCAACTCATCATAGAGGTCAGAGAGCCTTCTTTTTTCTGTACTCAATAATTCAAGCATTAGCCCTAAGGTCATTGCACCATCCCTAACATACTGGTGTCTAGGGTACATGAAGCCACCGTTTTCCTCAAAACCCGCGATAGCACCTACTGAGGTCATGGTTCTGGATATGTCTATGCTACCAACACGTGTCCACACTACCTCTATATTATATCTACTTAATATTTCTTCAACTAAGGTGCTTGATGAAACAGCGGTAACCACTCTTCCAGGCTCTCTTTCTCCTCTGTTTTCAACTATGTGCCTGCATAGCAATACAGCGGTTCGATCACCCGGAATCACCCTTCCTTTATCATCAATAAATATCGCTCTGTCTGCGTCACCATCGTGTGCTATACCTATGTCTGCCCTTAATGCTTTAACTACTGCTGCCGTCTCAACAAGGTTTTCAGGCACTGGCTCTGGTCGTCTGTCGGGCAGATGGGATAGGTCTCCATTTATGACCGTGACTTTCACGCCTATTGTACGTAGTAATCTAGGAGTTGTTAACGCCCCAACGTTATTTGCAGGGTCAATAACTACTTTTAATCTTTGTTTACGTATTTTCTCAATATCTAGGAGTTTAAGCACACCCGTTATGTAGAATTCATTGACGTCATTAACGGATTTAACGTCCCTTCCTAATGCGCGCCATGAGGCCCTCCGAAATCTGCGTTCCCAGTATATTTCTTCAATTTCTCTCTCTGCCTCCCGAGGCAACTCTATTCCATCATTTACTATTACTTTTATACCGCTATATTCTGGCGGGTTATGCGAGGCTGTCATCATTATTCCTCCATCGAAGTCATGATGTTTCACATAGTACTGCAGCGCAGGTGTGGGCGTGAGGCCGGCGTAATACACCTTTATGCCAGCTGACAGCAGTGCGGACATAACTGATTTTACGATAAATGAATTGCCAGCTCTTGAGTCTCTGCCGACCAGCAACTTACTTCCCTCCTCAAAAAACGAGCCTATTGCAAGTGCTAGTCTCGTGACTTGCTCCGGGGTAAACCACTCATTAGTGATCCCTCTTACACCATCTGTTCCGAATAGTTTCTTTGAACTTACACTCAAGTTCATCACCCGTAAGATAATACGCAAGAATGAACTTAAATCATCACAATATATTATTATCTTGTAGTAAGGCAGAATTAATAATGATGGTGAGACATGTGAGATACTGCCAGCACAGTTCAAGGTGTTTGATATGGGGCTAGTATGGTTAGATGCTATGACCTCAAAACAGGGAACACTATTATCAGTAATTGCTAAGGAACTCAAGTCATTGGGGCATGAAGTCCTGCTTACTTGTAGGAGCTATGAATATACGGCCGGCTCTATAAGAAGGTTTGGTTTTGACCCAGTAATTATCGGGTCATATGGTGAGGGAGGCAGTAAGGAGAAGATATTTCAGGACATTAAGAGAATGGAAGGACTACTTAAGTTGCTTTCAACCATGAGGGAGACACCTAAGGTGCTGATCGCATATCCTAATCCTCCTGCAGCACGAGTGGCATTTGGGTTAGGGATAAAGTATGTAGCCTTAACAGACTCACCACATGCTGTAATACCTAGCAGATTGTCGCTTCCTTTAGCGGATATTATAATTACACCCTCAGCAGTGCCTAAGTCAGAGATAGAGAAGTACATCTACAGGGACGGAGCCAAGATATATCAGTATGAAGGTGTTGATGAAATAGCGTGGTTGCTGCGTTGCAAGCCGAACGAAAAGTATATCAGATCCGTACTTAGACTTAGGCCATTTAATTACGTTGTTTTTAGGCTCCATGAATACCTTGCTACTTACTACAGTACTAAGCCAGCAGTGAGTGTAACTAAGGTCATTAAGGAATTGAGTGACCTAGGTTTGACTGTTGTTGTGCTCCCTAGATACAGCACTGATATGTTCTTAGTTGAGGAACTCAGTAAGCAAGGTATTAATGTGAGACTGATCAAGGACATGTATGATGGTGTTTCACTAGCATTCTATGCAAGAGCAGTTATAACTGGGGGTGCTACATTAGCACGTGAAGCAGCACTTCTCGGCACCTTGGGGGTAACATACTTTCCGTTTTCGTTGTACGTTAATGACTATGTAGCAGGCAAGGGCTTTCCTCTTTACGTGGCTAAAACTGATGACGATATAGTTGAGTTGGTAGTGGACAAGGGCACTACCCATAAAGAAGATTATTCAGTGTATATTAGTAAATTGAGGTCAGTCTTTGAGGATCCTCTGAAGACTATCTTAAGAGTAATTGCTGAGTTTATTTCATAGTTCGACTACTTAAATCTTGAACCACCTCTCAAGTCCTTTACTGCCCTGTGATATCCCTAACTTCCTCAGTGTTGACCAAGACCTCCTAACTATCGGTGGCAAATTGTTTTTGTTACAGTGCTTAATTAGCCATCTGATCGTTCTTGGGTCAGAAGGATACCCGCTCCCAAAATCTCCATACTTCATGTGAAGTCTTCTAACGTGTGCATCCCTCAAGTACTTAGCAACTATTGAGGCAGCAGCTACTACAGGGTATTTAGCGTCTGCCCTAGGTTCAATACGTACTGACATAATATTGTTCTGAGACTCTGCATAATCCATTATTATGTCCCGGAACTTCCTTCCGCTGACAGCATCAATACACACTTGCTTGATCTTTACTCCAGACCTTAGTATCATTTCTAATGACTCGATAATGAATTTAGCAAATATTGCATTGATATTCTGTTCATCAATACGTTGAGGACTGACGGACTCCACTATTAATACCTCAGCCAACTGAGTAATTTTTGGCGCGAGCTCAGACCTCTTCTTAGGTGTTAACTTTTTGCTGTCCTTCACTCTTAATTCAACTAACTTACTTAATTTACCTTCATTGACGCCCAAACACACAATAAACATATTACCTATTACGGGGCCCCTCCCAGCCTCATCAATGCCTACGATTAAGTAGCTATCTTCAATCATATCTTACCTCGTAGTGAGTATGTAGATAGGTAATAAAATAAGTATGCGTCATGACTTATTCTTTAGTACATTAATATCTTATTACCTAAGAAATTTATAGAGTGTTACTGGCTGGTGGTTGAGGGGGCTGGATTGTCATGCCAACGAATTTGCCGGCAGAGGCAAGAGCTAAGTGGCTGAAGTATCTTGAAGCTAGAACACCTGAGGAGAAGTTGGCCGCTCTGCAGGAATTTTTCTCAGCTATACCTAAGCATAAGGGAACAGAGAATCTGCGGGCATGGGTACGGAGGAAGATCTCGGAGCTGAAAGAAGAGTTAGAAGAGAGGAGGTTAAGGAGGTCAGGCAGTGGTATAAGTTTCTTTATTGAAAAGGAAGGTGCTGCACAGGTCATTATGTTAGGAATGACGCAGGTAGGCAAGAGTTCACTGTTACGTAGATTAACCAATGCGAAACCTGAGGTCTCTGACGTGCCCTATACGACGAAAAAACCCGTGCCTGGAATGATGCGCTATGAAGACATCTACTTCCAGGTAGTTGAGTCTCCAGCCTTAGTTGAGGGCTCCGCTAACGGAGCTATATGGTGGGGAACTAGGGTTCTGGGTTTAGCTCGGAATGCAGATGTAATAATGTTAGTTATTGACTTAACTAGTGAACCATTAAGGCAGGCTGAGGTCTTAGTTAAGGAGCTTGAAACAGCAGGGATATGCCTGAAAAAGCCGAGAGGAAGGGTGTTGGTTAGGAAGTCTAAGGCAATTCACAGTATTAAGATAGTGCTGTGCGGCAAGTTACTTAACTGTACGGTAGATGACGTTAGGAGATTACTTGAGGCTGGCAGGATGTATGGGGTTGAGGTAAAAATATATGGTGAGGTAACGCTTGAAGATGTCGAGAAGGCCATATATGAGACAGTAACTTACAAGCCATGTCTAATAGTGTTGAATAAAGCGGATTCCGTGAGCAATAAATTTGCTGTGGAGGTAGCTGACCGTATAAGGGAGAAGTTACTGCCGGATGCTGAAGCAGTCATTACATCCGTTAAGCTAGGTGTAGGTGTGAATGAGATACCGAAAAAAATATTTAAGCTCACGGGTATAGTGAGAGTCTATACTAAAGAACCTAATTCACCTAAGCCATCACCAGAACCACTGATTCTGAAGAGGGGGTCGACAGTAGAGGATGCTGTCAGGAAAATAAGGGAGGAGTTTATTAAGTACTTTAAATACGCCAGAGTATGGGGTCCTTCAGCTAAGTATCCTGGTGAGAGAGTGGGGCTTAATCACGTGCTTGAAGATGGGGATATAATTGAAATAAGAACAACTGTCAAAGGTATATAATTGAGGTATATAAGACTTGAGACTAAAGTTACTACAACGGAACTAATTACCTCAGCCAGTAGTGTGATATAATGCCACATAAGAAGACAGGTTCACGCAGTAGGAGGTCTAAGAAGGTAGCGAAGGAGGTGAAGAAGGAAGGTTTATCTACCGATAGCTCCTCCTCGTTAAGTAGCAAGAAGGAAGTTAAGAAAGCGAAACCTAAGAAGAAGAGGGAAGTAAATCTAGATAATTGGATTGAGAAGTACATAGACAATATAGTATCTTTCACAGGCTTAGAGTTACTGGGGCTCACTCATGAGCAATACGTAGAATTGCTAAAAGACATAATAATACAGCTATATGGGTCAACATCAAGTTACACTAAAGCAGAGGTTATTGCTAAGAGATTCATGAGGTACTCGAGCAGGGTCTACCCTGTGATTGCATCAAGATTAACTGCACAATTAAGTAAATTTACACCAACTCAGCTTGAGTTCATAGCCTACCATATAGGTGATGCAATACTAGGTCTCGCACCTAAGATATATGCGGAGGCTAAAAGAGCTGGAAGAGAGGACTTACTCCATGTTCTCAGAAGTAAGTGGGCAAGTGCCTGGCTCAAAAACAAGCTCCCTGTACTGCCTGTGGAGTGTCCTAGATGTGGTTTCAATTCGCTAATGCCTGACCTTTCATGTCTTGTTTGCGGGGCTAACGTGACCGAGAAAGAAGTGAAGGAACAGATCAGCTTTAGAGAGATGCTTA
>JAGGUC010000046.1 GCA_021158735.1 Desulfurococcales archaeon
AGTCAAGCCCGGGCTTGACTACATAGCTAAGAACGGGGTCTGCGGCCTGATGTACCCCCTCGGGAGGGGTATAGCACCTGAAAGTGATGCGGCAGTCATCTCACTACTGGGGTACGACCCCTTCAAGTGCTACACCGGGAGGGGGCCCCTTGAGGCCCTAGGTGCTGGGATGGCCTTCAAGGAGGGGTTTGAGGTTGCTTTCAGAGCTAACTTCGCCACAGTTGACCCTAAGACAATGAGAATAATTGACAGGAGAGTTGGACGTACCTTAAGGAGTGAGGAGGCTGCAGAACTAGCTAAGGAAGTTGATGGGCTGAGGCTAGGTCATGGAGGGTACGTAAGGGTTAGAGCGACCGTGGGGCACAGGGCTGTTGTAGTGCTGGGGAGTGAGTCGAGCAGGCTCTCACCTCTAGTTGAGAATACAGATCCAGCGTACGGGAGGAAGGGGCTCGTGAGTGTGGCTAAGAAGAAGTACGAGCCATACGTTAGGGAGGTCAAGCCCATCACGAGCAGTCCAGAAGCTGCTCTGACTGCTGAGCTAGTCAATGAGTTTACGAGGAATGTTGTCGAAGTACTCGACAGGCACCCAGTGAATGTGGAGAGGAGGAGGCGCGGCGAACTCCCGGCAAACATTATACTGTTAAGGGATGCTGGCGGCGAACTCCCTAAAGTAGAGACACTTTCGAAGAAGTACGGGTTCGGGTTCGCCTTCATTGCTGAGATGCCTATAGAGTTAGGTATTGGGAGGGCTTTCGGTGCCCACGTTATGAAGGTTCCTCCTACGTCAGGTAACCCGAGCGAGGACTACGGCATCAGACTGAACTCAGTCCTAAGCATGTTAGACAGTTATGACGTCATTTACGTACACCTAAAAGGACCTGATGAGCCAGGGCATGACGGCGATGTAGAGCTCAAAAAGCAGAGGGTTGAGGAAATCGACAAGTACTTCATCAGGCCCCTCCTTAAGAACTTAAGTAACGGAGTCGCCGTATTAGTCACTGCAGATCACGCAACACCGCCTGCTGTTAAGGCACATACTGATGACCCAGTGCCTGTCGCCCTAATGCATGAGGGGGTTGAGCCTGATGGGGTGGGGAAGTTAACTGAAAAAGAATGTGCTGGTGGGCGGCTGGGCACTATAGAGCACGGGTGGGAACTACTTCCTAGAGTGCTGGAGATCCTGCGGTTAAGTTAGTTCATGATTGAGCAAGTGACTTCAGAGCCCTCTTTAAGCAGCTCAGGAATTCATCAATATCGTCTTCATCATTATAGAAGTGAGGGGATATCCTCAAGAGCCCTCTCCTGACGTTGAACTCCGGCTTCCTCTCCCCACAATGCTTAATGAGTTCTTCAGCTACTACTTCAGACCTCAAGCCCTCAATCCTGAATGACGCGATCGAGCCCCTCATAAAGGTTTTCAGGGGTGTGATGACCTCAACCCTATCCATGGATGACAGCTCCTTTAATGCGTATTCAGTCACCCTCATGTTGTGGGTGTAGATCGAGTCAACACCCATGCTGAGGATGTACTCTATGGACTTAGCCATCCCTACCTTAGCTTCATACGCGCTCGTACTGTACTCAAACCTCCTGGCCGTGCCCGCGTACTTAAGGGGGCCAATACTCAGAGACCACATGTCCTCGACGGAGCGCCAGCCGACGAGCCCTGGTTCCAGCGACTCGCACAGCTCCCTACGTACGTATGCTACTGCAGCACCCATAGGCCCTATGAGCCACTTGTAGGACCCCGTCACGTATATGTCTACACCTAACTCCCTCACACTCACTGGCAGGTAGCCAGCCGCCTGGACACCATCCACTATAAGTAGGGCACCTACTTCATGAGCCTTCCTAGCTATTCTAGCTAAGTCGAACTTCTGCCCAGTGAGGAATTCTACGTGACTTAAGCACACGGCCTTAGTGCCCTCACTAATAGCTGAGAGGATCTCCTCCTCACCAACTATGAAGTCTTTAGCATGTACTAACCTTACATCCCAGCCCTTCTCTTTCCCGACCCTGATCCATGGGTAGATTACTGTAGGGAACTCAACATCTGTTGATACTATCTTACCTCCCTTAGGCAGTGCCCACGCTACGGAGTTCAGCGCTTCAGTCACGCTGCTGAAGACAGCTACTTCATTCTTACTGCAGCCGAGCAGTCTAGCACTAAGTCCTCTGAGCTCCTCGAAGACGTTCGCTTCCTCCTCCTCACTCAAGTATGCAGTACCCTCCGAGAGTACGCTCTCCAAGAACTTACTGATAGCCTTAATCACCCTTACAGGGGTTAGCCCTATGCTCGCCGTACTTAAATATATGAATTTTCTGAGGGCAGGGAACTCGTCGAGAAGATCCTCCCTCAAGACAATCACCAAGTAAGTAAGGGGCATGGCAATAAAAAACTACTTAATTATTTAGTCAGCTCATGTGAGCACATCAATAACTACTCTGGGGGTTCAGTACCTGTCAGCTCTTTGACTTCCTCACTACCCTTTCTTAGCTCCTTAACCTGCTCCGGGTCAATGATCTTGAGTAATGCTAGGAACTCACCTACGTGGGTTTTCTCCTCCCTAGCTACGTCCTCGAAGACCTTCCTGATTTTCTCGTCATCTACCGCACTAGCTATCTGAATGTAAAGGTTTATGGCATCCAGCTCAGCAATTATTGAGAGCCTCAAGGCCTGAGCGAGCTCCTCTTTAGAGAACTTCTTAGAGGTTAGCTCGAGCGGGTTCTTAGAGAGCAAGTACATCCCTCAAATATGTACTGTGTACCCAACTAATAAGTTAATTTAGTAATTATAGGTTAATGGGAGGAAAAGCTATTTTAAGGAGCTTAGGTTACGTCACATCAGAACTTACTGAACTTAGCTCCGGGAGCTCCGCAGACAGGGCATGTACCCGGTGCTTCAGCACCGATGTGGGTGTAGCCGCAGACGGGGCAGACCCATATGTAGCCGCTGAGCGCCCAGTCCTCACTTCTGTCCACGCATTCCTTTGCCTCCTTGTAGAGCCTAGCATGGACCTTCTCGGCCTCATGCGCCCACTTAAACACCCTTAAAGCATCGTTCTCGCCCTGAGACTCTGCGATAGCCATGTAGGCTGGATACATCTCATTAATTTCAAACTCCTCACCCTTGATGGCTAATCCCAAGTTCTTTGACGTAGTACCCGGTCCGAAGAGAGCTCCAGCAACAACCTTAGCATCCTCCTCAAGGTCCTTCAGCACCTCGTAGTGGTTGCTGGCGTGCACCTGCTCCGAGTAAGCAACAGCTTTGAATAACCTGGCTACATTGAGGTAACCCTCCTTTTCAGCGATTTCAGCGAAGACAAGGTACCTCATGTGAGCCATTGACTCGCCGCCGAAGGCAGACATAAGGGCGTCCTTAGTCACGGGTCTGGGGCCCAGCATGAAGTCACCGAATTAGTTTTTGTCATGAGCATATATATTCATTTAACTTCCGGTAAGTGGATTAACGAGCCCGCGATCTTGTGGTGAGGGCAGAACTGAATTTTTACGGTACACACAAACAATAGCTATTATAAACAGTTCCATAATAATTCTTTTGGTGCCCGAATGACCTGCGCGCTTGTCTTTAGTGGAGTCAGTAAGGTCTACGACAACGTCATAGCACTGAGAGGTGTGAGCCTCGAGATCGAGGAGAACGAGGTCTTCACCTTGCTGGGACCTAATGGCGCTGGCAAGTCAACACTGCTTAAGATAGCTGTAGGTCTCATCAAGCCTACTGAGGGCTCCGTTAGGGTACTAGGAATAGATGTATTAAAAGAACCTCAGAGAGTTAAGGAGGTAGTGGGATACGTCCCGCAGGAGTCAATAGTTTATGATGAAATGAAAGGTCTCGAGAATTTAAGGTTCTACGCGTCCCTCTACGGCATGCCCAAGGAGGTAGCTGAAGATAGAATAGGGAAGTACGTAAGTCTCTTAGGGCTGTCGAACTACATCAACAGGAGAGTCAGGACCTACTCCGGAGGTCTCAAGAAGAAGTTAAGTATCG
>JAGGUC010000058.1 GCA_021158735.1 Desulfurococcales archaeon
TCAGAGATTACCGCCAGAACTAGAGCAGCTAGCCATTAAGTACCAGCAGATAGAGGCCCAGCTTACTTCCGTAGTTACCCAAAAAACAGCTATCCTAACTCAAATAAGGGAGATTGAAAGGGCTTTATCGGTTCTTCAGTCAGTGGGTGGTGACGCAGCTGTATATAGGAACACGGGTTTCGTTATGGTTAAGGTGAGTAAGGATGAAGCCGTGAAGGATCTTGAAAACCGTAAGGAGGAACTCCAGATCAGGTTAACAAGTCTCGAGAAAATGGAGTCAATGCTGAAGAAGCAGCTGGATGAAGTTAAGGAGAAAATAAGTAAGTACAGAGTAGGAGCTAATGTCGGGCAAAGAGAAGATTAAGAAAAGAATTCCCGTGGTAGAGCTGGGCTTAAGCTTAGATGGTATTAGTGAGGGGGATCTTGAGGAACTAGCTATTAAGGTATCTGAGGAGCTAGGGGGGATGCTGAACGAGTTGATGGGCGGACGGAGTTACTACGTAACAGCAATTGAACTCGAGTTTAACGACCATAAAAAAGTAATTAATGCAGTGCTTGAGGTGGAGGTATCAACAGCTACTGAACCCTCACCAGAGTTGATCGCAAAAGTAGATACTATACTGGACGAATGCTTTAAGGTGTTGAGGAGTGAACTCAT
Source organism: Desulfurococcales archaeon (assembly GCA_021158735.1). Lineage (GTDB taxonomy): Archaea > Thermoproteota > Thermoprotei_A > Sulfolobales > NBVN01 > B83-G16. The sequence continues at coordinate 659 of JAGGUC010000058.1, forward strand.
CAAAAAGTTCAAGAATATCCGAAGATAGTATTGAGCAGGCCCTGTCATGGATAAGATCTTTGCAGGGGTCTGTGTGCATTCTAACTCATAAGAACGCCGACCCTGATGCTGTGGCGTCAGCACTTGCGCTGAACTACCTGATCGAGTACTTGGCACCGAATGAAGTAAGGGTGTCACTCATCACTCCTGAGGGACTTGAGGCAGTATCTAAGAGAGTAATTGATGAGCTTAACTTGATTGACTTTATAGGTGTTAAGTCCATAAATAAAGAGAAATTAGACTGCATGTACCAAGTAATCATCGATACAGCCTCAGCTAGCCAGTTAGGCGAATTTTCTGGCGTGCTCCGTAACTATATAGTGGTAGACCACCATGAAGTCAACAATCTAATTGATTCAGCAATTACCCTGCTGTACGACCCTGGAAGAAAGTCGAGCTCCGAAATTGTTTTCATGGTTATTGACTACCTGATACGTAAGTCAGGTCTCAGCGTACCTAAAGAAATACTAACTGCACTGATTGCAGGTATTTTATATGATACTAAGTACCTCAAATTAGCAGATGATGTAACGTTCGAGATCATGGCTAGGCTCCTAAGACTTGGGGGAGAGTACACACGTGCTATAGCGATATTGAGTAGTAAGAAAAAGCTTGACTATTCAGAGCGTATTGCAAGAATTAAAGGTGCGATGAGGGCGGGTTTGTATAAGGTTAACGACCTAATTATGGTGATAACATGTATAGGGGCGTATGAGTCGTCAGTTCTCAAGGTTCTCCTTGATGCAGGAGCTGACGTGGCCCTAGCAATATCTACCAGGAAGAACAGGGGTACCAGAATTATAATACGTGCTACCAGTGAGGCAGTTGACCGCCTAGGCTTTCCGCTTGCAGCAGAATTAGCTCAAGAACTAGGTAGGCAGTTGAGAGGTTCAGGGGGAGGGCATGCCTCAGCAGCTGGAGCTTATGTAGAGGAATTCAGCCCGAAGTCACTCATTAAGGTGCTGACCGAATTTTTTAGGTCAAGAAACATTAACTTTAAGACAATAGAAGGGGGTAGATGGGCCAGTGAGTGCGGTGGTTAGTATTGGTTAAAGTTTATGCTGACGAGAGAGAAAAGACGTCCAGAGTACCTAAGTACTTAAGTACTATGGGGGTATCGGTAATATACAAGCAGTTGCCAGTAGGTGACTACATACCGGCTGAGGGGATAGTCATTGAGAGGAAAAGAATTGATGACCTAGCTAAATCCGTTTTTGACGGACGCTTATTTGACCAGTTGAGGAGGTTAAAGGGAGCTTCCGAACGGGTAGTTCTTTTGATTGAGGGAAACCTTAACTACCTCAGGTCTAGATATGCTAGCAGGTACAAGGCCATTGAGGCAGCACTAATAACAGCTTCAATAGTTAATTCAATTCCAGTCATTTATACTCAGGATACCAGACATACTGCTGAAGTAATTAAGTACATAGCCGAAAAATTCCAGGAAAATAGGCAGAGGATCCCCACCCCTTCAACATATAGGAAGATAGTTAAGCCTAGGACAACAGACTTCAGGAGATGGCAACTATTTGTGATGTCATCATTTCCAGGCATAGGCCCTACATTAGCTGAGAGGCTTCTGCTCAAATTCGGCTCGCTTAGAAGTGTGCTTACTTCATCACCTTCAGAACTTTCTAGAGTAGAGGGAATGACTGAAGAGAAGGCATGGCTCATAGCTAGGATAGTCAATGAGAACTATATTGAAACCCCTTCTGGTAACATAAGTTTAACAAAGTTCATTAAAGGTAAAAAGAACCTCCCTGAGAGCGACACTTAATAAACAGTCATAGTGCCGTATAAATAAGCACACTAATGTTATATACTGGCTCATACTAAGGACGTAAGTTTATAATCTCTAATCACCTAATTCCCCTAGGTTGAGGTACTATGCCGAGGTTCAAAACAGTAGAGCAAATACAGAAGATAATGTCCGATCTAGAGCAGGTTAGGAATATAGGAATTATTGCGCACGTAGATCACGGCAAGACAACTACCACGGACTCACTGCTGGCTGCAGCAGGCATAATATCGATAAAAGTAGCTGGTGAGGCACTAGCCCTGGACTACCTAGATGTCGAGCAGAAGAGAGGCATAACTGTTAAGTCTGCTAACATAAGCCTCTACCACGAGTACGAGGGGAAGCCCTATGTAATTAACTTAATTGATACACCAGGACACGTAGATTTTAGCGGTAAGGTAACCAGGTCCCTAAGGGTACTAGATGGTGCAGTGGTCGTAGTTGATGCTGTGGAAGGCGTCATGACTCAGACAGAGACCGTGCTGAGGCAAGCACTAGAAGAGAGAGTCCGCCCACTGCTCTTTATTAATAAAGTTGACAGACTAATCAAGGAGCTGAAGCTCACCCCAGAGGAAATACAGAAGAGATTTGTTGAAATAATAAGGGGCATAAACACACTCATTAATGAGTTCGCTGAACCTGAATTCAGGGAAAAATGGAAGCTGGACCCAGCGAAAGGGATGGTGATTTTCGGCTCAGCAAGGGATAAGATAGGGATCTCAGTGCCTATGGTTAAGAAAAAAGGAATTAAGATCATGGACATGATAAACGCGTATGCTAAAGGCAGGGAAGCTGTGGAGGAACTGCAGAAGTTGATTCCCCTGCATGAAGCATTACTTGATGCAGTGATCA
>JAGGUC010000168.1 GCA_021158735.1 Desulfurococcales archaeon
CCTCACTCAAGGCACCTTTCTCAATATCGACCGTAGCGTTAATTCTCGTAGTGCTCTTGTTGAAGTCCCCCTCACTATTCACTAAAGCATTAAATTCTATGGTCTTGTTGTTGGAGAGTACTGCATGTCCGCCGAGGGTGAGGTTCTGGCTCCCTCTCCCTGCCACTGTCTTCTGCTTTCCTTCGAAAACTACTACTAGCTCCTCAAGGCTCGGCTGAGTACTGCCAAATGTTTCTGTGAGTGACTTGCTCTCTGAGAACATACCTGGTGCTGTCAGATTGACCAGGAGTTCGGAGTGGAGCTTCATGACCTTGCCGTCCTCAACATTAGTTGTCAGTGTGAATACCGCGTTGCAACTGCCATTAAACTTGCTGGTGCTCTCTAGGTCCGCGCTTCCGTCCACGATCACGTATCCTTCGCCACTACCTTTGATATTGAATCTTATCTCACCAGCTACTTCGCTAGCTACTAGCACCAGCGTACTACCAGCTAGAACAGCAAGTAGTACGAAGGCCACCGCAGCCAGCAGGACTCCATGTTTAATTCTGCTTTTAGGCAATACTGATGCACCTAATGAGTTAATCCAGCTGGAGCTAAAATAAATATTAGTTTTGAACAGTTGAGCATTAGAAAATAAAAGAGAAGCAGATAGCACACATAAATTAAAATTAATGACTGAATTAAGCGCACATCAGCAACGCAGATACTTACACAATAAACTACATATAGCTGACTGAGTAAGTTCCTCAGTATTATTAAGTTAATCAAAACTTGCGGATGTTAAGGAATTTATGAAGAGTAAATAATTTAAATACTTCCGTAACACCTACTTGTTTAGGAGTTGAAATGTTGAAAATAGGTTTTCTTATAACGGACTGTGGTGTGGTAGATGGGTAGCGAGGGACTAAGTGGATTAATTAGTGACATTTCTAAGCGCCGCGTATACTACCTCGTCTGGCTGAGTATGAATAGGCCTGAGCTACTGAAGTACGTAACACCCGACAGCTTAACCGAGATCGTTGCGATATTGAATAGCGGTGACTGGCGCGCTAAGGCCTATGCCACACTCGTGCTGGGTTTGATGGCGTCTAGAGGTATTCAGTTACCCGAATATGTTACGGCAGAGGTCATAAGGCTCCTCTCCGACCCGAGCGAGTACGTACGTAGCGGTGCTGCCTGGGTTCTAGGGCGTGTGGGCGGGGTTAACAGCTCAGGAAACTGCAGGACGATATATAATTCACTAATTCAGCTCCTAGGTGACCCATCCTGGATAGTGCGGACTGCTGCAGTTAAGTCTTTAGGCGAGCTGAATAGGGGCTGTAATTCACTGCGTAAGGTAATTGAGAGTAAGCTCTACGATGTATTAATTCATGATAAAAACGATATTGTTAGGAAAGTAGCTTACAGTATGTTGAGGAGTTATGGCGGGTAATTGGCTCAGGCCTCAAAGTCCATGGCTTGATAGATTTCCTTAGGAAGTCCCGGACAGTTCTTATCTAACCAGTACTTACTCTCCTCAACCTGGGCCTTCAGTAATGCTTTGAACTCCTCCATAGTGACGTAGGTCGTGGGATCTAGCTCCTTGAGCCTGTCGGGCTTGATGCCTGGGACTTCGGCAGGTACCAGCACCTTCTCGCCCCACACTGGGTGTGGCTTATACTTCACAGCACCCCTGCAGGCCTGCAACAGGAAGAACTCGGTTTCCTCAATACTTGGTCTGGTACCGCCCACGGCCTTAGGTATACCGTTCTTCTCAACAAGTATTGGCTCAGGAGCCTTGATTACTTTATTACCGAGCTTCTTCTCAGCCCACCTGTACTTAGCTATGATCCTTCCAGTAGTGTTGAACTGGTAGACCTCGACAGGTTCACCCTTCTCAGCTCTCTTCTTTAGGTACTCATAGAATCTGACGACATGTGCGGTACTGGGGACACCCATATTGAATGGGAGTGCATACCTGGCAACATACCTTACGCGTCCTATGACCTCCTTAGCCTGCGCTGGGTGGCCTATTGTCCTCCCATCAGCCAGCACCTTAGCGGCAAATGCCGGGTCAGTTATTTTGACCCATGCGTAGTCAGTAAAGTAACCTGGTGTGAGGAAGACAGCCGTAGTCAGCGGTCCTGTAGACTCTATGTCACCGTCAAAGTACCCTGTGTCCTCTAAGTAGAGGACGCTCCTGGCGTTCCTATTCGGCATCCCGAAGTACTGGAAGAGCTTGCCTTCAAAGCACGGGTTACCGTTCTCATTGAATTCAGTATTCTCGTGCAGAGCCCTCGAGCTCGTGGCTGCCCTCCATAGAGCCACTTGTTCAGCTGTTAGGTCCTCAGTCTTCGTCCAGCTGCCCTTCTCTGAACCTATAACCCTGTCCTCCTCAGGGCAGATAGCTACTATGTCGTCGTTCTTTATTACCTGATCCTTAACGTACTCCAGCGGGTTAACACCGAATTCCTCAATATACTTCTTAGCGTTCTCGGGCGTCCATATGTAGAATCCGTGGGTGGACTTACCCGTGCCTGTGAGGCCCCAGAAGCAGGCAACCACCCTCTTCAAGGTGCCGTCAGCTCTCTTAACTGTGAACTCCCTCAACGCCGCATGCTCCCCAGTGCACCCCCTCTGATATACGTGAAAGATCCAGTGGGTGAGTACTGCCTTCTTGACCTCCCCTTGATATGAGGACATCGTTATTATTGTGAAGTAGTAGTGCGGGAACCTCATAACCATGAGTAGCTTGTCTTTACCAGGTATCTTAGGGTTCCCTAGGTAGTGCGGCACAACAAATACCTCAACATCAGGCTTCTCGTCTGGTGGTGCAGGGTACACTAGCTGCTTCCACCTGTACGCTAAGTCAGGAAACTGTGGGTCTACGTAGACCGTAGCATGCATCTGAACCCTAGTGCCTGGCTTGCCGACATATCCATCGACCTTGATCAGCGGGCCCTGGGCGAGGATGTGCTCTAATACCCTGGCCATCAGGAGTTTGTGCTCGTACTTCACATCCTCGTCACGCTCAATGACCACAGTATTAGCTGCTGACCTACTCCATATGTTGGAGGCCCAGTTCCATGAGCCGTTCCTGTACTGAGTGCCGTAGAGCTTAGCCCTGTCAAATAAG
>JAGGUC010000068.1 GCA_021158735.1 Desulfurococcales archaeon
CGCCCTATAGTAGGTTGACTTACTTCCCATAACCTTCTTAATTCTAAAACCTCCGGAGGTAGCTACGTAAACCACGAATCCCTCCCTAACAGGAGATATAGATACTTCTGACCCTTCCTCCACCCAACCAGGTCTCCACTCATCAACGGGTTCATCATTAACTCTAACCTCAGCCTTACCTCCAGCAACAGCCACTATAACATCTCCGCCAATCACTCTAAATGAAAAGCTGCCTCCAATCGCTCTATCACGGCCTCATTGAGGCAATTCCCTACTAGGGCATTGGCGTAAGTAGCTGATAGCCTGTCTAAGGTACCTGAAACCGGAACGCCAATAGACCTGTAACCCTCTCTGCCTGAGTCCTGCACGCTTACATAAAACGTTCTCATGACCTCGATGACAGTCAATTATTGCACCTCCAATATAAACTTACCTTTCAATTTATGGTATTCCTCCCTACTAATCGAATAAAATTTAATTAGATCTCCTGGCTTTATAGGAGTCGGGGGTTTACGGTAGGGGTCGAAAGTCTTAATAGGTGTTCTACCTATCAGCCGCCATCCACCAGGGCTAGCAACACCGTAAATCCCTGTTTGTTTGCCAGCTATTCCAACAGAACCAAGTTCTATCCTAGTTCTTGGAGTAGGGAGCCGCTGTACCACTACCTATCGTCTACGTCGCCTAGATACACGAACCCAAGAGTAAAACCCAGCATGTAACACCTGTAGGTTCTGGAGGTATGTATTTTAATCACCTCTTCTTCACTTAGGCCTGTTATTTCAGTTATACTGGGTAAGTCAGGGCCGAACTCCTCGCCGTATACTACTGGCACTCTGTACTTCACGGATCTTAACACTTTATCTATATTTGCTTCCGTTATCGAACGCAAAAGCTCCTCAATAAGCCTGAGCAACTCTCTCGAACTTGTCTTCCTAGGGTCGTAAAACACCGTAACACTTGAGTATGCTGGAACTACGTCTGTAATCTCATCTGTCCTTCCTTCATTAAGCTCCTCCAGCAACATGTAGTAAAGTGCATGCACCCTTCTATTACACTTCATACTGATTTCTTAACAAAGCTCAACATGTAGTACGTACCCACCGCTAACCTTGATTACTGGTCTAGCGTAAGTCACCTCACGAACACCTTTAGTGGCTTAATGCTTATGCCCGCCTCCGCAAACCTTCTTCGGATACTCATAGCTAACTCTATAGCATGTGGTGAGTCTCCATGTATGTATATGGTATCAACGGCTACCTCAATATCTACCCCCTCAACACTCTTAACCTTACCCTCGCTCACTGCCCGTAACGCTCTCTCAGTAGCTTCCTCAACATCTAACACGAGTGCTTGAGGAAGGCTTCTGGGAACTAGTTTGCCATCACTTCTGTAATTCCTATCAGCAAAGTACTCAAATGCTACCTTAATACCCCATTTATTCGCAACCTCATACATCTTAGAGCCATATGGTGCCATCAGTATTAGCTCGGGGTTAAATGAAGCGATCACAGCTACTACAGCCTCGGCGTAATCAGTACGCACCCAAGCCATATTATATAGGGCGCCGTGGGGTTTAACGTGTTGAAGCTCAATTCCCTCAGTTTTAGCCATACCGTAGAGTGCCCCAACCTGGTAGAGTACGTAGTTTTCCAATTCATCCTTCCTAATCTCCATAGCTCTTCTGCCAAACCCTATCAAGTCAGGAAAGCCTGGATGAGCCCCAACCTCCACACCCCAACTTCTTCGCCAGTCTTATGGTGTACCTCATGACGTTAGGGTCGCCTGCATGATATCCGCAGGCAATATTAGCTGATGTAACATACTTGAATAGCTCTTCCTCCCTACCGATCCTGTACCTACCGAACGATTCTCCAGCATCGACATTTAGATCGATGTATCTACTCAAAACACGTGCCCTCAGATCAATGTATGTGGTGTACTGAATAAAACCTTGCTCTAGGTAATTCCTAACTTACTTCTGGAGCAGTAATGCAGCTATAGCGCCAGTCCCCACTAACGCGCCAGCAACCTTAAACTGCTGTGTTACGACCCTAACCTCAACACCTTTCATTCCGAGTTAGAAGAGATTCGGCAGTTCTGTGTAATACTTAATTTTGTTCGTTTAAAAGATCTTTCAGGTGAATACTTTGATATGGAAGATATTTGCACAACCTAGGTATAGATTGATCACACTACCTACGCCGTTAGAGAAGTTGCGTAATCTTAGTAAGGAACTTAATATAGATCTCTACGTCAAGAGAGATGATGTGATGGAATTAGCTCTCGGAGGTAATAAAGTCAGGAAACTGGAGTTTATTTTAGGAGATGCTCTATCTCAAAGGTGCGATGTCCTAATTACCAGGGGGTCCTTCTACTCTAATCACGTAAGACTTACCGCAGCAGCGGCTAGGAAGGCTGGCTTAGATGTCTTTTTAGTACTAACACCGCCTAAGTCCCACGGTCTCCAAGGTAACGTATTACTTGATGAGCTCTTGGGGGCGAAGATACTTCACGCTGAGGATCGAGAGGGAGCCGATGACTTAATGCGTAAATTAGCTGAGGAACTGAAGAAGAAGGGAAGAAGACCTTACGTGATCCCTGGAGGAGGGGCCTCACCTGTAGGTGTGTTAGGATATGCAGCGGCAGCGCTCGAGATCCTTCAGCAACTATATGCAGCTAACGTAAAGCCCAAGTACATTATTCACGCAACAGGAAGTGGAACAACACAGGCTGGTCTGGTCTTAGGAATGAAGCTTTTAGGCGTTGACGATGTTGAGGTAGTAGGTATTAGCATTAGTGAAAAGGCTGGTGAAGTGAAAGAGAGAGTGGCTAAGCTGGTTAATGAAGGTGCGAAACTACTAAAAACAAATGTAGAGGTGGCTTCAGAGGATATTGTAGTGCTTGACTCATACTTACTCGGTAGGTATGCAGAAGTGACTAAGGATGTTGTCGAGGTCATGAAGTACGTAGCCCGAAAGGAAGGACTCATTCTCGACCCGGTCTACACGGCTAAGGCAATGTATGGGCTTATAGATCTCGTCAGGAATAATTACGTTAAGGAAAATACCGCGGTAGTATTCGTACATACTGGAGGCACTCCGATATTGTTTCAGCAAAACACTTTAATAGAGAAGTATCTCTGATAAAACATATTTGTGAATTAACTAATTTCTACCTCCTAGTAAAAACTAGTATGTTCAGCGGCGCA
>JAGGUC010000146.1 GCA_021158735.1 Desulfurococcales archaeon
CTATGCGTTTTTGTTTCGTTGTGGTACGGTTTCATTGGTTCCACCTCGCCTCAGTATCATTGAGTCATGGGTGGTGGTCGAGCCCAACAGCATGAGACCCCTATCTAGGAGAACACACCCATGAAAAACATTAACACAACATACTTATAATATTTCGCTTGGAATGAAATAACACAAAAAGATACAAAAAGCTACAGTATAATGTTTCTACCCCACCCACAGAGGCTTAGTCGGGATCACTACATACGCAGTAATCTGTACTGTGCGGTTCTACCTACTCTACGAAGTGGGGTCTTGGAGCAACAGCGTCATACCTGCAGCCGTACTCCACGGCACGATCAACTCAGTAGCAGGGCTCTCACTGATCACTACCCATCCCTAGATACAGTGCTCGGAATGCCAGTAGGGTTGCTCGGCATCACAGCCTCAGCCATCGTACTGGCTGTAGTACTTGGAGTGAAGTACATAGCGGTGGGGGGCAGTAGGGGTTCCGTCGGAGGAGAAAATACTGAGAAAATTCCTAAGGGAAGTTAGGACGGGCTGTACGGGGTGCTGATTTTGCACTTCCTAAGTAAGCACGGCAACTCCACGGCTATGGCATCAGGTAGCAGCTGATTGAGGTGTCGGGAGGGGTTCTGACATCTAGTGAGAGCACCATCTACGAAACACTCAGAAACTTAAGTAAGCTCGGTTTAGTTGAGTCCTACTGGAGTATTGTGGAGTCAGGACTGCCTAGAAAGTATTACAGGCTTACTGACCTCGGAGTCGGAATTTATGGGAGGGTTAGAGCTGAGGTAGTGACCCCCGCTAAATTCATGCTCTCAGTACTTGAGGGTGGCCAAAGTGGGTGAAGTAGGTGTTATTCTGGAGGTCGTGACGGCAGGTCTAGCAACGGCACTCTATTTCGCAGCGCCTAAGCTACCGCCGAACCCGATAATAGGGTTCAGGGCTGGATACGCTTACGTTTCTAGGAGGGTCTGGGTTAGACTGACCAGGATCTCGGCGGTCGTTTTCATGTGTTTAGGTGTTGTTGTAGCTACAGCATCACTAGTACTTGGTGATTTCGCTGCCGCGATCATCCTGGCGGCAGGTGCTGTAGCAGTGTTAGTAGTGATGATGGCTTACGCAAGCAGAGTAGCTGAGGTGGAGTTATTCAAGCTCCCAAGCAGGGAGCATGCTGGTGTGGGGGAGATCGCTCCAGTACAGCCCACTCTAGTGCATGTAGCTGTTGTGGCCGCCTTGGTCATAATTAGCATAGCATATACACTACTAAACTACGGGGAACTACCTGATACCATGGCAGTTCACTTTAAGTGGGGTTGGCAGCCAGACTCATACCTCCCTAAGTCCGAGGGAGTGCTCGCAATGCTCTCGTTCCAGGCAGTAACCGCTGCGATAGCGCTGTACACCTACCACCTCGGGTGGAGGAGGCCTGAAGCACTATATAAGCCATGGTATGACAGGTCTGACTTCAGGAAAGTCATCAACACCATATATACGGTCGTCATGCCCACTGCACCACTAAGTGCTACAGGTAATGTGAGTACCGTAACTTATAATGTGTGGGGTAAGTCATCACTAGTACTAGAGTATATAATCTACGCACTTCTGGCAGCCCTGCTTGCATCATCCGCCTACTTAATTACGCTGATCGTGAGGGCATACATGAGGAGAGCAGTACATATAGTTTAGGAGGTAGCCCAGCAGTCACTTGGTAATGACGTGCTTACCTCCTATTAGGATTTGTGACCGCACCGTAAACTACATTTATGTCTGACCACTTCAACCCATTCCTCAGGGCGTACTCGAAGAATGCATCTAGTTTTCTTACGTACTCCTCACTAATCCCTTCCCTCCTCCACAACATCTTATCCCTGTCAACACTTCCCTCAAAATATTTGGCGGGACCTCAACCACCCACTCAACACTCTTTACGGTAAGTACCTCGAACCCTGAGCTCTGAAGAATACTGACCCAGTATCCCACGTCTCTGTAGTCCTCAAACCTAACCTATGCTATGCATAGCCTCCCTCCACAGCTCAGCATACATTCTGTAAGCTGAGCAGCCCTCAGGAGATGCCTCAATAACAAGCACTTCATCAGCAACCCTCCGGGCAACCGTAAGAGCCCTCATATGCTGTGCTGGGTCAATCCCATGTAGAGTGAAGTGAAATACTACTAAGTCAGCAATCTTCACATCAAATGGAAAATTAAGAAAGTCACACACAATTACGGGAACACCCAGATAACCATACTCGGAGACCTTATCTATATCGCATTCAACACCAACAACCTTTGCGCCAAGGTGCTTCAGAACCGCTGTCGACTCACCAATACCGACATCAAGCACTACCTTCCTCAAAACATTAGTAACTGACCAGACCTCCTCCTTAACCCTCCTCTCGTTCTCCCTATACATCCTAATCCACTTACTCAAGCCGCTGTAGCGCCCCACGATCTCGCCACACCGAACTACTTAATAGTACTAAAATAGATTCATGGCTACACTGCAAGCGACCTCCGCCGAAATGGCTAGGAAAAGGGAGAGAATTTATAGTTAAGCATAAGCTGCACTCATGTCCGGGGACAGAATTGAGGGAAGGTAAGTTATTAGTCTGCTACTTAAATTTCATGGCTCTACTAGTAACGTGGGTAATATCCCTAGTTACGGGGGTTGTGCTCTGGATCGTACTACCCAGTGGTGGGGGCAGGGCCGGGCCCGCCGCCTTCTCGGGATTTAGGAGGAGTGAGTGGGTGAGTATTCACTTAGCGTCATCACTAGCGTTCAGCGTCCTTGCCTGTGTACACTTAGTACTAAATTGGGGCTGGGTCGCTAGCGTAACAAAGTACATTACCTCACGTGGGAGGAAGAGGAGTAAATGAGGTTCCGACACTAAACATGGCACAACAGCCAAGTATTTTTAGTAGTTCACGACGTTATTGCTTTAAGGGCCTTCGTTACAGCTTCAGTTGCTGTTTTCCCGAACACATAGATGACTGGCTCCAGCCCGAGACCGCCTAAGTCTATGAGGGCGTCAGGTGGGTCCCTGCTACCCCTACTAGACCCCGCGATCTCAAGGATATTCTCAATGAGTTCAGCTCTACTTCTGTGGGGGCCTGAGCGCATGAGCCTATACCCCAACTCCTTAAACTTCTCCACGTATCCCTCATCATACCTGATCACTACTGCCGACCTGAGTTCGCGCCACCTCCTCCTAATAGCTAAGAGTACTGAAGCCGTATGCCTGCTACCGCCATATGCTGGCTCCCCCACAGCAACAACCCTAGACCCAACGCGTATGATCCTCCCCACAAAGCCCACGACGTCCTCAGGTCTCTCAGCATTGGGCGGTGCTGAAACTATGTTCATTCCTACTTCAGGAATGAGTTTGTAGGCAGTACTGTACGACTGGAGGATCTCTAGGGCATTCTTGACGTCCTCAACGTAGGCATCAGCTAACCTAGGGAATAGAATACGGCATAAGTCACAGGCAGGGGGGACCTCAGGATCGAGCCTTCTGTGCAGCCTGCACAGCGTGCACTTACTGAGTAATGAGTTAATTATCTGGGAAAAAGTCTTAAAGTACTCGAACCTCCCCCTCTTACGGGCTATGTCAGTAAGCACCTTAACCGCAGCCTCACACTCCTCACGCGATATACCCGCACCCTCCAATCTAGCATAGTACTCAGTCTTATCCCTGCTCACGTATTTCCTAACCATGGGCTGGCTGACGTTAAGTAGTTTAGAAACCCTGACCTGGCTGAGACCGGAATTGAACAGTTCAATAGCTACTAAAGCCCTCAAGTACGGGGCTACATACGCACTCGCTAACTCATGAGGTAGCACTCGCAACCCTCTAAAACATATGATAACTCAGTTATTTAAATCTTTATAACTCTGTTCACTTCCTACTTAGAGGGCTGAGGTATGAGGGAGGAGTACGGCTACAGTCTAGAGCCAGTCCCAAGTGAAGGCAGGACATATAGCTTCTGGCACAACTTCGCCATATGGTTCGGGTCTGACGCGGGGGTAGCTGTGTTCTGGGCCGGTGCACTTCTGACCCCGGCACTCTCACTGCCAACCGCCACACTACTGATCATTGCTGGCGTCACCCTAGGGAACGTCTTCATGGCACTTATCGCTGCGATGGGATACAGGACAGGAGTACCTACTATGGTGTTGGCTAGGGGTGCGTTAGGTGTGAGAGGGTCCGTCCTTCCTTCAGTACTCAACTACGTACAGCTCATCGGGTGGTCAGCAGTAATGATTGTGGTGGGTGCTAAGGCTGCTGACCAAGTGATAGTATCCCTTACTGGGGCCTCGACGTACTACCTGTGGGTGGTATTGATAGGGGTGATGCTCACACTCTGGACGTACTTAGGGCCCGAGAAGTGGAAAACCCTAGAAACTATCTCAGTAGCTATGCTACTAGTGCTGACTGCGTGGCTGACCTACATCACATTAACTAGGTTCAACATAAGCGAGTTACTTGGCAGGCCAGGTACGGGAGGGATTTCTTACTGGCTAGGGCTGGACCTCGTAGTAGCTATGCCGATCTCGTGGGTTCCCCTCGTAGCTGACTATGCCAGGTTCTCTAAGACTCTAGGAGGTAGCTTCTGGGGGACCTACATAGGGCACTTCATATCCTGTGCGCTCTTCTACTTCATAGGTGCCCTGACCAACGTAGCGGTGGGTGCTCCAGACCCGATAGCCATAATAGCTTCCTACGGGCTTGGGGTACCTGCGATGCTCATCATAATATTCTCGACGCTGACTACGGGGTTCCTAGACATATACTCGGCAGCAATAACATTCAAGAACATTATGCCGGAAGCAAGTGTTAAGAAGCAGATCGTATTGGTCGGTGCCGTCAGTACCATCATAGCGGTCTTCTTCCCTGTCGAAGCCTATGAGTGGTTCCTACTGCTCCTAGTAAGTGCCTTCGTTCCACTAGCAGTCATCATGGTAATGGACTACTACGCCAGGAGGTACGACCCCAAGGAACTGCTCAGGACTGACGGCAGGTACTGGTATAGGGGTGGAGTGAACGTGAGTACGATGACTGTATGGGCTGCTGCCGTCGTGTTCTGCCTGCTACTCAATATAGCAACTGTTCTAGGTGTGGACATACCTGTAATAACAGCCATAGCAAGCGGGTACGGCAGCTCCTTACCTACACTGGTACTTACCGCTGCTCTCTACCTGCCGATCGCGCTTTTAAGGAGGAAGGGCTAAGAACTCAATTTTAAATGGTAAAATTTATGAAAAACTTAATTGACGTTTAATTACTACCTCTAGTACTTAACGTTTAGGGGTGTCAGCTCGATCTCAGCTACCTCCTCAAGTGCTGAGTCATCGAAGACCTTAACGGATTTCTGCGAGATGCTATATATGTAGTCCCCTATGTATAGGGCCCTCAGCGCGTTTGCGTGCTCCAGGAAGCCTCTGTAGGTGAGGTTGCCGTCACTAACTCCTGTGACCGCTACACCTTCCCTCACTCCATAGATTGGGAAGGCCGTGTAGTTCTTAAGGTAGTTGATGAGGAATGCCTTATGGTCACTGAACACCGGTGTCTTGAAGGCACCCTTAATGACTATCTTCGATACCTCGGTAATGTTCTTTGGGTTGCTTATGTCGAATAGAGATACCTTAAGCCCTACGAACCTCCCGGACTTGTCGGTCTCAATACCGATCCCTATCAAGTACCTGTCCCTGAACGGGTGGAGGTACTCTGAGTACCCAGGTATCTTCAAGTAACCGATCACCTTGGGGTTCTCCGGATCACTTAAGTCGATGCCATAGAGGGGGTCGACCTGCCTATACGTCACTAAGTACATTAAGTCACCTAAGTACCTGGCAGCATAGATCCTCTCGCTAGGAGCTAGGCCCTCAAGCCTCCCTACTATACTTAAGTTCATGTCTAGCACATACACATTATTAACTCTCTTAGTCCTGATGACACTGTCTTCAACATAGAATGTGCTTGATGTGGTAGCAACCCTGAAGTATCCCTTGTATTCGTCCATTGAGAACTGGTCAAGCACGTACCCCGGCACGGAGCCCTTGGCCTCAGCAACTACGTCGAGGCCCTTAATAGCGAACCTATAGATCGCTGTCTCCTCCAGCGCCTTCCCTCTGAGGACCTCATTAGCTACCTCGGTAAACCTCTTCATCCACTTCTCTCTTTCAGTTATGTTCATAGTGTTAAGCCATGTCTGGATAACCTCACCTACAGTGCTGATCTTAGCGTTGTGAGGCAGTACGCTACTGTTCATTATTACACTAATGATCGTGCTTAAGTCCTCGGGTAGTTCAGGCTCTATTACCTTGATCACCTCCCACATTAGGTCGTAATGTCTCAGGAACTTCCTTGACAGCACGTAGATGTTGCTTCTAGAGACGTACACCCAGCTACTCCCGCCAGTCAGGAACACATGTTCTTTATGCTTAAGTGTGAGTGCATCAATAGCTGACATCGTGGTGAAGACGTAGTTAGGTGCTGCTTCAAAGTAGTATATTGACTCAGGATCTACTGGAACACCGTTTACTGCAGGAAGCACCAGCTCGTGCTTCCCTATGAGAACTGCCGGCATCGAGGTGAGGACATACACTCTCCCGTTAATCATTCTAGATGTTACGTAGCGCCCGCTGACCGTTAAGTTGTAATTATGTATGGCTTTACCGTCGCCACCCACGTCATATATGTATATGGTAGTGTTCGGGACAGTAATTCTCGGGGGTTTTGGAGGAGTAGGTGGTGTTGGAATGGGAGTAATTGTTACGGTAACTGTGTGTGTCACCGTGACTACTTGAGTTACTGCTGGCTGTACACTAACCTCGGTTTTGGGTTCAGTTGCCTCCGTCTGAACTATGACATCCCTTAATGGAATGATGCACCAGTAGTTCGTTGTGGTTATCACAACTAATTTCCTGGCAGTGCCGTTAATCACTACGTACAGCCCAGCAACTCTTTCCGTCTTATTGAACTTAAGAACGTCTGCAACCTCGCCCTCCCCAGGTGGGTAGGCCCTTACAATAAGAACTTCCCTCCCCCTAGCAAAGTATATGAACTCACCGTCAGTCTTAACTATGTCAGCTTCATCAACTCCAGCTACCTGAATATTGGTTTGGGAGTACGGGACAGTCGAGGTAGGCACAGCAGTTACTTCAGCGGAAATACCCTCCTTCCCAACATCTGCTGGGAGTGCTGCAGGCACTGTAGCTGAGACTGGAGCTTCGACTGGTAAGGACGTTGACCCAGAAAGCGCTCTGTAGTAACTGACCTCCTGCGACTCCTTAATGAAGTTTACCAGGTCTTCATAAGACCTGAACTTACGGACTACTTCAGTACTGGTAGGCACGCTGGTGGGCTCCGCAGTACTTGAGGTCTGAGGTGATGTAATTGATGTTGCTTGCGTACTGGAGCTTCCTGGTGCCGTGGTCTGTGCAGGAGTAGTAGGGATGCTTATGTTAGGTACTACCAGCGCTGCTGAGGCAGCTACTATGAGGACGAGCACTAAGACTGGAATGTACTTACTCACTGCTTAACCACCGTGTTGACCTTTCAGTTTCATTCTATATAATACTAAGCTGTGAAACACGCTGTTCGACCTCTTAGAATTAGCTTAAGTAAACCAGGGCACCTAGGTTAGAATCCTTAAAATTCCTTACACGGGAATCTCTTATTGAGGGAATCATGCTGCAGAAGAGTAGAGTAATGAAGCTGGTACCTACATACGCCTACGTACATGCTGTAGCTCCTGAGGTCAGTGACGTAGCTGACGTCGCCTTCGGGAAGGCACTGGATGTGGCTATATCACAGTACAACTACTACCACTTCAGAACTCATGACCTCCCCATTAGTGATATTCTTCAGAGTGCTGTGAAGGTATTCATCCATGAACTGAGCCAGAGTGGCGTGAGGTTAAGCAGGAGTGACATTGAGAGGTATTCAAGGAAGTTTGAGAAAATGTTGAGTTGCTGGGCCTCAAGCCCCTACGTGAACTACCTTAGGCCGAGGACGCACGTAATAGTACTTGAGAAGAGTGGTGAGTTCCGGGGCGTCTACGCACAGCCCGACTTCTATGACCCCTTAAACAACGTATTCTACGAACTCAAGAGCTTCGACATCGAGAAGGAGCCTAAGAAGCATGTTGAAGTACAGGCTAGTGTGTTCTCCCTGCTCGGTAAGTTAAGACTAATATACTTCAGTAGTGTAGGGGATGAGTACGTAATTAAGGAAAGGAGTGTTAAGACAGATGCAGCAGTAATTAGTTCTTTATGGGACTTCATAGGCAGTTACATGAGTGCAGATGTTGAGCCGCTCGACAAAATAGCTCTGTCGTACCCCACCGTACACTACACTTATGACAGAACCTGCAACTGTTGGAGAAGGATCTTCTAGGTTCTCTATCATGCTGGTGTAAGCTTAAATCGAATGCTACACACTATAACTTAGGTACCTGATCTTGTTCCGAGGTGATTGACTATGGTTAAGCTCCTTTACGTAGTTCTGGACGGTGTAGCGGACAGGTTGGTTGATGAGCACACCACACTGGAGCTGGCAGTCAAGCCCGGGCTTGACTACATAGCTAAGAACGGGGTCTGCGGCCTGATGTACCCCCTCGGGAGGGGTATAGCACCTGAAAGTGATGCGGCAGTCATCTCACTACTGGGGTACGACCCCTTCAAG
>JAGGUC010000059.1 GCA_021158735.1 Desulfurococcales archaeon
GCTTTCCAGCAGTAGCTAAGGTTGTGAGCCCTGACATATCGCATAAGAGTGATGTGGGAGGCGTCATCCTGAACATTAAGAACAGTGAAGAAGCTGTTAAGGCTTACAGGCAGATCATGGAGAACGTAAGGAAGAATGTTTCGGGGGCCAGAGTAGCTGGCGTGCTCTACCAGAAGATGGCTGTGCCAGGGTACGTAGAGGTTATTGTCGGTGCTACCAGAGACCCCACCTTCGGCCCGGTAATAATGTTCGGGATCGGAGGTATTTTTGTTGAGATCTTAAAGGACGTCAGCTTCAGGGTTGCACCGCTCGAGCCCGAAGACGCTGAGGAGATGATCAGGGAAATCAAGACATATAAAATACTTGAGGGCTACAGGGGAATGCCTCCTAGAGATATTGAGGCAGTCAAGGACATACTGATCAGGGTCTCCAAGCTCATGCTCGAAGTCAGTGAAGTCCAGGACATCGACTTAAACCCCATAATGCTCTATGAAAAAGGCAGGGGCGCAGTAGCTGTTGACGTAAGAGTCATACTTAAAAAAATAACCTAAATTAAGTAGACGTTACTTAATTCGTGAATCCAATTAGCGATGGAAGGGGGTGCTTAGTATTCCAATTACTACCCGTGAAATGAGGGTGCTTGAGGTAAATGCGGTTGGCCTGGGTATTCCGCTGAGACTCCTCATGGAGGTTGCTGGAGCTAGCGTTGCGAAGGCTGTTGAGTCCAGGATTCAGCCCGAGGAAGCAGGTGAGGTAGTTGTTCTAGCAGGTAAGGGCGGTAATGGCGGTGACGCACTGGTTGCCTCAAGGTTTCTGGCGGGGAGGGGTTACTCAGTAACCGTGGTCCCGGCATACAGTTTTGAGTTAGTCGGGCACCCGGATACTAGAGCAAATATCGATATATTGATGAAACTCAGCACCGTGAGGGTGTGTAAGCCAGCTGACATAAGGCCTATTCGTGATGCAGGGGTAGTAATTGACGGCCTGCTGGGTACTGGGGTCAGGGGGGAGTTACGTGACCCGCTCAAAACAATAGTTGAGGAAGCTAATAAGTCGAAGGCTAAGCTCAAGGTAGCGGTAGATACGCCGACAGGGCTTAACCCGGATACGGGTGAGGTACATGGAGTTGCTTTTAAGGCCGACGTAACCGTCACCTTCCATGATGTAAAGCCAGGGCTCCTCGAAAGGCCTGACCTAACTGGCGAAGTCATAGTATCTAACATAGGCATTCCTAAGGAGGCGTGGCTCTATGTGGGGCCCGGCGACGTAATCCACAGGCTCCCGAAGAAGCCCTCAGATGCCTACAAGGGTGTTGGAGGCAGGATACTTGTAGTCGGCGGCTCAGAGCGCTTTACTGGCGCGCCTGCATTCGTGGGTACTGCAGCAATAGCAACAGGTGCTGACTTAGCATTTATTGCTGTACCTGAGGCTGTGAGAGACATAGTAGCGTCTTATAATCCAGAACTAATTACTATAGCCCTGCCCAGCAAGCACTTCAACCCGGAGCACATTAATGAAGTAACTAAGCTTGCTAAAGAGCTTAGGGTACATGCTGTCGCTGTAGGCCCTGGGCTAGGGAGGGAGAGAGATACCCTCGAGTTCGCGCACGAGTTAATTCTCAGGCTAGTCGAGCAGGGCATGCATGTCGTAGTAGACGCTGACGCCTTAAGAAGCATAAAGTTCGGTGCTGACAGGCTGGGGTGGAGAGCCGTACTTACGCCACACAGAGGTGAATTTAAGGCTATGACAGGTGCTGAGCTCGAGGGCTGCCCCAGTACTGACGCTGGGAAGGTTGTTGAGGCATCATCAAAACTTGAGGCTGCAATACTCCTTAAAGCACCCGTAGACATAATTGCGTTTAAGGGTAAGTACAGACTGAATAGGACAGGCAATCCTGGAATGAGTGTTGGCGGGACAGGGGATGTACTGACAGGTATAGTAGTTACTGCACTAGCGAAAACCGAAGACCCATTCACGGCAGCGAGCGTAGGTGCCTACCTGAACGGCTTAGCAGGCGACTACCTAAGTAAGGTACTGCAGGACATACCAACACCTACGAAGCTCGTTGACGTCCTACCTGCAATAGTTAATAATCCCCTACGAATACATTTGAGAACATACCTAGGTATTGAAGAAGAGTAAGGTGCTTAAAAAGCAAAAATACTTTTATACCTATACCTAATCTTAAACACGGTGATCTAGTTGCGCCAATGGACTTAAGTTCCAGAAGCAAAAACTCCTCAAACCTGAAGTTAAGACCTTCTCAAACCGTTGAACCCGTCCCAGATAAGTGGTACAATATTATTGCTGACCTACCTGAACCAGTACCACATATGTTAGATCCTGAAGGCAGGCCTGTCCCAGCTGCGGCACTCGAGAAGCTCTTCGCTAAGGAGTTAGTAAGGCAGGAATTCAGTAGTGAGAGGTACATTAAGATACCTGAGGAGGTCAGGGAGACCCTAATTGAAGTGGGGAGGCCAACACCGCTTATGAGGGCTTATAGACTTGAGAAAAAACTAGGTATTAAGGCTAAGATATACTTCAAATACGAAGGTGCCCTCCCTACAGGAAGCCACAAGATAAACACGGCCGTAACCCAGGCATACTTCAACTCAGCCCAAGGCATCAAGAGGTTAGTGACTGAGACAGGAGCTGGTCAGTGGGGTTCAGCACTCGCCCTCGCTGGCGCACTTTTCAACTTAAAGGTAAGGGTCTACATGGTTAAGGTCAGCTACATGCAGAAACCCTACCGTAGGGTCTTGATGAACATCTATGGTGCGGAGGTGGTTCCGAGTCCGAGCAGAGAGACCGACGTCGGCAGGAAAGTACTGTCTGAAGACCCTGATCATCCAGGTACACTAGGTATAGCTATTGCTGAAGCTATTGAGGATACAGTAAAGCATGAGGACACCAGGTACAGCTTAGGGTCAGTGCTGAATCACGTACTCCTTCACCAGACAGTAATAGGTATTGAAGCTAAGGCTCA
>JAGGUC010000155.1 GCA_021158735.1 Desulfurococcales archaeon
ATTAGGTGTTTTTGTTGTTTGATTTTGGGCGGGGGTGCCCGAGCTAGGTCAAAGGGGGCGGGCTTAGGCCCCGCTGGCGAAGGCCTGCGTGGGTTCGAATCCCACCCCCCGCACCAAGGCATTCCTGCATAAATGTGTAGCTTTGACCTTCTGTAATATAAGTAGTGTATGTAGTTCCTAAAGTTAATTTACTAGATATTACTGAGGTTAGTGGGGGTCCTAATGGGTGAGGAGTATACATGTACTTGCAAATGCTACATGACCGTCGAAGCTTTAGATGCAGAGAAAGCTGAGGAACTAGCTATCATGTGCTTAGAAGAAGGTGAAGGTGACTGCATTGTTGAGGACTGCACGTGTGATTGTGAGAAGTAAGTATCTATAATCCATCACTATTACGTTCTCCATTAATTATTTTAAGTAGTACGGTATTCTTTGTGAGGCCTGAAGCCACTATGTCAGCTAACCTGAGGGGCTCCGGCAGCGGCGAAACTGTCTGAAGCTTAATTATATAGTTTAATGCCTTACTCAATTCAATATTAACTGTTGATATTCTAATGTCTCTCCAAGGTGTTGGTACCTTAACTGACTTGCTGTAAGTCCTAAATATCACTCCGTATCTCTCACGCCAGTCGCTGAAGTGCTTCTTAAGTGCTCTATATATTTTCTCTAAATTTAGGTCATGCTTAAAAATTACGGTTACGGGTATGCCCGTCACAGCACTTAGCTCTTCAGGGTCTATTACGTTAAAGCCAGCAATCGTTACACCATCCTGAAATACTATGTCGGCTACACCAACCCTTCTAACTGCCCTCACCGCTGACTCAGTCCCGTCCAGCCCGTCAACAGTTACCAGCTCTAGCACTAGGTTCTCTACATCACTATTTACGCACAGCACGGAAGCTATTAATGTCTTTTTTCTCATTCCCTTGTACTCTATGGGGAAGTACCCGTCATCTATCCCAATACTTCTTAACGAATTCTTCAAGTCTTAAATCACCTGAAAGCGCCTTCAATACCGTTTGAGGCGAGACTGTTAACGCGGCCTGCCTCGTCTTGCCATAGCGTCCTCTATTAATTATCCTAGCATTGATTATCCCTAACATATCAAGCTCGCTTATTAAGTCACTGACTCTTCTCTGTGTTACTGGCTCGAGTCCCACCTTTCTGCACAGCTCCCTATACTTAACATATAGTTCTCCAGTACTTTCTACTCTACCTTCATTTACGGCGAGGGTAAGTAGTATTAGCTTACCATGATAAGGCATTGTTCTTATCACATCTACCACCATGTCCCTCTCAAGCTCTTCGCGTGCCTTCCTAACATGCTCTACAGTAACTCCATCAGCTCCTTCCCGCTCAGCTATTTCGCCTGCAACTCTGAGTAGGTCCAGTGCTCTTCTCGCATCTCCATGTTCTCTAGCTGCAATGGACGCGCAGTACTCTATTACGCCATCTTTAATGACTCCATCCTTAAACGCTAGCTTAGCTCTTTCCCTCAGTATATCACTTAACTGAATAGCATCGTAGGGCGGGAAGACCATCTCTACCTCCCCTAAGCTAGACTTAACCCTCGGGTCGAGCCTCTCCATAAACTTCACGTCATTTGTTATACCTATTACAGTTACCTTACCCCTACTCAGCTCATCATTTACACGAGTTAACCTGTATAGTAAGTCATCCCCTTGCTTCTTCACGAGAAAGTCTACTTCATCTAAGATAACTACGACCACCTTACCTATGATCTCCACGGCTTTAACAACCCTGCTAAATACCTCAGCCGTAGACAGCCCCGTGAACGGTATTTTTATTTTAAGACTACCTGCAATATTCCTTAAGACTCTGTAGGTAGTGTCCTCGTGCCTGCAATTAATGTAGGTATAAAGAAATGACACACCCTTAAGCTTGCCAGCGTACTCATTAACCTTCCTGATTACGTACTTCGTCACTGCTGTCTTACCTGTTCCCGTCAGACCGTAGATAAATACATTACTTGGTCTCTCCTCATTGAGAAGTGGAGCTAAGATATTTGTTAGTTCTTTGATCTGCTCTTCCCTGTGAGGCAGTGAATCGGGAACATAATCAGGTCTTAAAACCTCTCTGTTAGCAAATATGGCTGACGATCTCTTCGCTAGTATATTCAGTATAATGTCATCTAACTTCATTCTCTACTCCCTCCACAAGCACCACAGGTAATTTCTGGCTGTACTAACTTAAAAGTCCGCTGCGATATAAGTTAATGCTTAGATCCTTCTCAACCTGGTTATTAGGTTAAATATTACTGGTATTACTGTCGATGTAAATAGTGAAACAGCTACGACTGCACTGAATAAGTCTTGAGTTATTATGCCACGTTCAAGTGCTACTAAAGCAACTGCAGGCTCTATAGACCCCCTTACATTCATCGCCAGTCCCAAGGTTATGGACTGTGCAGGCCTGCTCCAAGGAGCTGACGTCACTGCTACGCCTATAAACTTCCCGGCAAATGCTATGCCTAGTATGATCAGTGATAGTGGACTGAGGAGTTGACTCACTAGTGTGTTATAGCCTATGTACACGAAGAATATCGGTATTATGAAAAACTCAAGCACTGTGGACATTCGTAGGACGAATTCCTCAACTCTAACCGTATACATAACTGTAGGGTCATGGACAAGTCTCAGCATTCCGATTATTAGTCCAGCAATGTAGGCACCAAATATCTCGCTTATGCCTAATACATGGGCAGCGTAAACCATACCAAAAAAGATCACTGACGAGAGAAAGAGTAGGTAGTCCCAATTAACAACTAACGGATAAATTAGGCGGGGCACGTACTTTGTCACTAGAGCTATTACGGTCACCGATACTATGAAGAAGCCCATTAGCCTGAGTAATTCATATGATACGTCAGCTATTTCACCTAGAATCGCACCCCTGAGCAACGACATGAACAAAATCGCTAAAATATCATCTATGAATGAAGACATTACCAGAATCCTTCTGAACTCATCGCTCACCTCGTAGGAGTGCTCAAGCATTACCACAACAATTTCTGTTGCCGTGTTACTGATGGCAATAGCTATTACTAGTGCTGGAAGCAGCTCCAACTTCATGTACGTTGAGAGTAGTGCTACAGCAAGGAATATTGTTAGCCCTACACCTCCACACGTTATTACTAAAGACTTCCCCAAGTACTCCCTAATACCCTTGAAATCTACGTTAAGCCCTGTATAGAAGAGTAAAAAGAAGAACGTTAGAGTGACTAGGTCTTCAGGCATGCCACCACTTATTAGATTCAGAACCGAAGGACCGAGAATTATCCCAGTTACTATGTAAGCTGTTATAGCAGGTATTTCAAATCTATCTAGGATAAACGCCATTAATCTTGCGATCAGTATTGCTAGTATTAGCTCAATTAACAACTTTCATATTCCCTCTAAGGGAAAACATCATCATTTTAATTCTCTGAACATTTAACTTAGATACTAGCGCACCTACTTCTCCTGAGCCTCTGACTCAGCCACTACTTGATCGACGCTGTGTATTACGCCGCCAAGCCTCTCAATAACTTCTCTTATGTCGTCGAAGTCAATGCTCTCGCCTTCAACCGTGATTGTAAGTGTTATTGTTTCAACATCTATTTCATTAACTACTATTGAAACTCTCCTGACCCCATCAAGCTCTGTTAGTGATTGAGCTAGTTCAACTATTGACGGACCCTTCAGTGGTTTTAGCACATCAAGAACTAACCTCTTTATAACCAACTTACTTTCCCACCACCTGTATTAATGTCTTAATATAATGTTCTTAAAGATTACTCCTAGTGAGAACAGCCTAATTTTAACTTAGAAGCTCTCCGTCATCTTATTCTCTCCCTATTAACTTTGCGTGATGACCAGGAATACCTCCTAATACGTCTTGAGCGCCCAAACCCGCAGGCTGCACAGTACCCCTTGGCTACGTTGTATGCGTGGCGGCCACATCTCCTACACTTAATGTGGGTCTTGCCCTTACTTCTCTTACCCATTGAGGGAGTTCCCTTCACTTAAGTCACCCCTTCTCTGCTGGCGAAACCAGAATTACGTTTTCACCGCGTATTATGACAGTTCCTAATTTCTTGGCTCCACTACTGCTGATTTCATCTGCGTCCTCAAGTACTATATTTAAGTGTTGATCGAAGCTCTTTAATTTCCCTCTCAGTAGCTTATTACCTCTGAGCTTGACCAGCACGACCGAGCCAAGATTTTCACTTAGCAATCTTTGCGCTGCATCACTCATGTTGTTACTCCCAACACCTTAGAGATTCTTACTTTTTAAAGCTATACGTTAATAGTTAGGGAGGACTACTAATTTTGAGTGGGAGTTTGCGGTACTATCCGCTCAGACGTAGGGATCTGAGTAAATTTAAGAAATTGGTAGAAAGTGAATTCCCCGGGCTTTACGAGCTCGTCAAGGAATGTAAGTTGGGTTATAAGGTAGTTAATGAGGACATTGCATTAATAGTGTTTTCAGACCTACCCGTACTAGCTCAGGTAAAGCATGAGGTCGTTCCCACCTTAGTCGCTGTTAAGTTGAGTGGTATGGATAGCCTTCCATACGCTGTAGTTGATGAAGGAGCGGTCAAGCACTTACTTAATGGCGCTGATGTTATGGCTCCCGGAATAATAGAGGTGACAAGCTTTAATGTGGGTGATATAGTCTCAGTGTGGAACCCCAGCAAGACTACACCATTAGTAATTGGGAAGGCACTGATGTCTCCTAATGAAATACTCACGAAGAAACGTGGGAGAGCTATAAGGAACATTCACTACGCAGGCGATAAGGTCTGGAAGCTGTCCCTACAATTTATTCAGCAAGTAAAGAATAAGTAGCAAGAAAGAAGAAATAGTTATAACCCCGCTCAGATACCTTAGTTTACGGGCCGGTAGCTCAGCTCGGAAGAGCGCTCGGTTGGCATCCGAGAGGTCCCGGGTTCAAATCCCGGCCGGTCCACCACAAGCGGAGTCTTTCCTTCTACTTCCCCCTTAATCATGCTGAGCAACTTCATAACTAATTCCCTAGACGGCTTTCTCTCACCCTTAGCAAGCCTGCACTTGTAATTAGAAGTTATACCTAAGTCCTAGGCCTAATACCGAACCTCTTCATCAGAGACACAAATTCAGGACCACTCATTTCAGGAATAGCATTTTCTCACCATTAATTTTCTTGATTAGAAACTTAATAAACTTATCCGCACTCACTATTTGACTACTATTTGACAAATTATTTGACCATTCACTTATATATTTACAAATTAGAAATTTGTAACGAGGGTTACAAATGGTTGAAGTAACCCAGGCGGTTCTTGAGTTTGATGTACGTGAGGGGGCCGAGGCCGGTGAGCCGCAGGCCCCTGAACTGAGGTTTGATGACTTCGGTAGGGCTGCTGGCGTTCTGGCTAGGTCGGGGCACTTCATCAGGGCGGATGACATTGTCATTGTGAGCCTTCTGGGGAGGTCTGTAGTTCTAGTGCAGATAGCTAGGAACGGCGCCGTCCTCAGAACCGCGATAACGTTCAAGGACGGGTCATGGATACCCATCGACATACCTAGACCAGTCCATGAGAGGTGAAGCTGTGAATAAGCTCACTAAGAAGTTCTATGAAGTTGAGGCTGGTATACCGGTAAACATTGACTCACTCACTGATTCGGAGTTAATGAAGCTTGTCAATATGCTGAGAAGGCAGGGTCATGAGCTTGCGATATGCTTCAAGTTTGAGAAACTCAAGGACGGCTCGAGGAAGTAAAGCTACCTCGAGGATTCTTATCCAGATACGCAGGCGTGCTGGCACTGATAGCTATCATCCTAGCTGCCGTTGTGGCTATCCTGTGGCTGCAGCCCACCATGCAACCAGTCAATGAGACAGTAACAACTGCTGCAGCAACTGCTGGACCTGTCCATCCAGCAACACCGCCTTTACCACCTACATCATCAGTAACCATAAGCCCTGCCTCACCGCCGACACCACCCGGTGGCTGATATGATTAGCATATCACTGGATGCGGACCTCGCTGTGAAGGCATTAGTTCTCGCTGCATTCATCCTCAGTCTAGCGTATGTCTTCGCGAGAGTAGCCCAGCAGCACGGGATGACGAAGGCGATGATAGCCGTGATGGTTCTAGTCGACATCTACGCAATAGCCCTATGCCTGCTAGGAATAGATAGGCCGCTATTCGTAGTTACCACAAGGCTTGGAAACGCAGCAGTCACAGCACTAGAGCTCTTCCTACTAGTGAAGATACCGCTAACCATCTACATAATAATCAAGTCTAAGCAACTACAGCAGGTACTCGGTTAAATTTATCACGTTTTGATTTTAGTGTAAGGTGTAAAGTAAAAAATTATTTATTAGCTTGTTTTAGGTAATACTAATGATAGGCCTTGACCACACCTTCTAGGTTTGATACCCTGTATAAGAAGGATATACAGTCCTTCAGGGTTGAGAAGGCTGCTTTTAGAGAGCTGAGGTACGTTATCCCCTACGGTTCCTCAGTGACCGTTAGGGTCTCAGCTACTCAGCCCGTCATAATCACTATGGCGGGCCCGCATATAGAGCAGGCCGAGGTCATGGGGACTAAGGAATACAAGTTCACTGCAGAGCCCGGAAGCGAGTTACTAATCAAGTTTCAAGGCAAGACAGGGTTCTTTGCTAAACCTTCAGACATTACGGTGGAAGTAGAGATGTACACGGCAAAAGAAGCAGTAAGAATATCTGAGGAACTCACAAACCTTCTCGAGGTACTCAGAGAGCTAGGGAAGGACTACTACGACCTGAACAAAGAGCACGTACAGGAAGTACTCAAGAAAATAGTTAGGGTGTGGAAGCTTCTTGACGAGGACACTAAATCGAAAGCCAAGGAACTGATGGCGATGGCCAAGAAATTCGAGACAGCAAGCTAAAACAATAACGCCATTTTTCTCTAAACATTATGAAACCGAGCGTTCAACATTAATACCTTTTCTCTTAACTTCTGATGTAGATTCCGCAAGTTCATTTATAGAGAACGATAATACCTTTTATGAGTAAAATAATAACGTAATATCTTAGGTATTATACCATTTATTGAACCTACCTTATTTAAGCGTTATTAATACATCTATAATTCGAGAGCAATGAGTTACGTAGCAGAAGAAGTCTTAAGAGAGAGGCCGGTGAAAGTATTAACGGGTAATTTCATGTCTGTGAAACATAGAAGTATTGATGTGATTGTGCTCTATAGACTATTGAAGGTAATTTACGAAAATTCTAATATATCAATGACTGAGCTACATAAACTCTACATCGAGCGATTCAAGAAGAAAGTTAATTACACAATAGTAAAGAGGCATATAGAATATGCAACGGAAAAGGGTCTTGTTGAAGTTACAGGCGGTAAACCAGCAAGATTAACCGTTACAAAGAAAGGAATTGACTACCTCTTCCTAATATCTCAAGTAGCTCACTTACTGAACGAGGATATTGGCTGACGTTTAAACAATATCTCTAGCTTCTTCTTCAGAATTTTATACACTTCCTTAGATGTTCTATTGGTCACTTTAAAGCCTACTTCCACAGGTATAAATCCTGACATTACAGCAAATCTCTTAGCATCATCATGAATCCTAGATGTGACAAGCATTAAGATATTAGGTCTAAAAGGCATGAGCAATAGTCTTCCCACTTCTTGAGCAACTATATCTCTATCCACACCTAGAAAAGCATTCTTACATGAGACATATACATAAATAGGAATATTTTCTAATTCTAGCTTACATAGTACATCTAGTTCTAAGTGTTTACCTATCAGCGATGTTACTACAACATTTGTGGTGACTGTAAACCCTAAGTCTTTGAAAACTCTAGCAACAACAGCCTCGAGAGGTTCACGAGTCTTGATTTCAGGTTTTGCAAATATATGGTGAAGCTCATGGTGACTTCCTGTAGGTATCGCCTGTAAGCCCATAGAGATATTGTTTACTAGAAGTTTTGTTACTCTCCGTTCTTTACATAAAATCATTAACTTAGTAATTAATCTTCTTGATGGCTTTCTCAGCCCACGCTTTAGTTGAGCCATATATGCAGGCGTAATTCCGAGCTCCCTCGGACTTATGTCATACTTTTCCATTAATTTAACGAATTCATGACCTGAGACCTCGGATATAACTTGAAAATGTGCTTCTGTCAATGGTAACACCTCATCTAATTAGGTTCACTAAATGTAGGTATGACTTGAATGCTTCTTTGTATCTTGCTGCTATGCTCTTTATGTGCTTAACATAGTGCCTGACCTGTACCGACTTCACCCTTCCTTGAAGTAAGTCCCTTTCAGCTGGGTCAAGGTATCTTGCTGTTATAGCTATCCAAGCTTTCCTCATTAAGCCTAACGCGATATCGAATTTATGTAATACGTGATTGCGCCACTCATTGGTTAGTGATATCTTTATATAGTTTCTCTCTATAAGCTCTGCTAGCTGCTTTGGTAGAAGAGTAATGTATGCCTTCTTCTTGACCCTATCGTAATTTAACTCAACGAGTACGACGCCGTCAATAACCTTAAGCTTCTTTAGCTTCCACCAACTGTCGAACATATGCTTTATTTCAGGTGCCCTAAGTCCTGTGTAGAACGCCGTC
Source organism: Desulfurococcales archaeon (assembly GCA_021158735.1). GTDB lineage: Archaea > Thermoproteota > Thermoprotei_A > Sulfolobales > NBVN01 > B83-G16. The sequence continues at coordinate 8,630 of JAGGUC010000155.1, forward strand.
AGCACTGGTAATTTAAACTTAGTGTTCCTGCTGAGTATATGCTCGAGTCCTTCTAAGGCCTTAGCAACTATGTCCCTTCAATTCCCTTCTATCAGCTCATACTCTATGATTGATTGTGTCACCTCAGCAACTGGCTTAGGTGGCATGAACTTCCAGAGCATTTTAGTATTAATATTCAGCTCAATACCGTACCTTATCTTAGCATAGTCCTTGAGGGGTGCTATACACTCTACTACACCTCTTGCCCTTCGGTGGTTAAGTTGCTTCAGAAGTGCTGGATTCTCTAGCACATTAACTAAGTACATTCTAGCTGTCTTAAAGCAGAAGCTTGCGTGTGATTTTGACGTATATCGCATCTTCATCCATTGAAGCCATTGGGGGTCGTTAATTATTTGCCTAATCCACTTAATTGTTTCTTCTATAGAAGTTAGCGCCTTGGTACTTTGTAGGGTTTGCGGATAAGTCATTTGACTAACATTTGACCTGTCAAATTCTTCTGTCAAATTCTTGTCAAATGTTTTTACGGTTGGCATCCGAGAGGTCCCGGGTTCAAATCCCGGCCGATCCACCACAAGCACCTAACTTAACTTCTGTTTCGCTATGCTTCCTCTAAGCACTGTCAGTAACTTAATGTAATACGTTATGAAAACTGCAATAGAAACGAGCTCCGGTATTGCTGCACCCTTAGGTATGTCACAGACGAAGTGAAGAAACCATATTACCAGGCTAATGATTACGGCCGCTATTGCTGTTACTGACTTAAAGCGAATAGAGTACACCACTAGAAAAACCGCTAACATGAGGAAAAATATTACTGAAACAATAAAGTGCAGAGTACCGTAAACTTCATCAAATACTGCAATTAATATCAAATTAAAGCCTGATGAAGTAAGTAATAACCCAAATAATTTATCTACATTAATCATATAATACACAGCATGAGTACCTACAATGAAACCTCCAAGACATAACCCTAGGTTGAATATTGATGCTGCACTACTCCTCATAGCATGACCTAAGTCACTCAACGCATTATTAGCTACATCAAACCATGGGGAATAAAGTATTGCTACACCAATAAATACCAATGGAATCACAACTCCTACAATACCCAATGTTGTGAAAGTACTTAGCCTCCACACCAATGCATTCACCATAGCTAAAAACGATGAATTAACTATAGTAGCATCTATTATGACCTGCCCAAGATATAGGCACTATATGACTAAAGCCAGTGAATCAAGTACCCTAGGCATGTATATTTCTACATTAGGTGGCAATGCCTTACCCTGTAACTTCCTAGCTATAGACCTAGCGAGGGCCTCAATAGCGCTCAGCTCCCCGTGATTCAGTATTACCCTCTTAGGTTTAGGAGATATATTCGCTAAGAATGCAAGTAATTGCCTGTGGTCTGAGTGACCTGAGAACCCCTCAACTGCGTGAACCTCCATGTTAACTCTCACTATCTCCAGTCTGTCGCCGACGATCAGGTGTATCTCCCTTAAACCATCTCTTATCTTCCTACCTAGAGTACCCTCTACCTGGTAGCTAACGAATATCAGTGAGTTTTTAGGGTCTGGCGCCATCAACCTGAAGTACTCGACTGCAGGCCCCCCAGTGAGCATTCCTGAAGTAGCAACTATAATACATGGCTCGTCAGCCTCCACGAGTTCAGCCCTAGCTGTTTTACCTTCCAATATCTTAAAGGCTCTGTAAGTGAAGGGGTTCTCACCTGAATATATTTTATCCCTCAACTCCCTCGAAAGTAGCTCTGGGTATGCCGTATGTATTGCTGTAACCTCATTAATCATGCCTTCAATGTATACTGGTACCTCAGGCAATACGCCTGATTGCATGGCGTTAGCTATAACGACCATGACTTCCTGCGCTCTACCAACAGATAGGGCTGGAATTAAGACCTTTCCTTTACGTCCAATGGTTTTACTAATAATTTCGATTAATTCCTTCTCAGCCTGCTCTCGGGGTGGTTGAACAACACCACCATAGGTTGACTCCATTATGAGTGTGTCAACCCTCGGGAACTCCGTGTTCGCCTTATTCAGCAACCTTGTCTTACCGAACTTAAAGTCGCCAGTATATACTATGTTGTGCAGTCCATTACCTATGTGCAGGTGAGCCATGGCTGACCCAAGTACATGGCCAGCGTCATAGAGGGTTAGCCTGATATCAGCTGTTATGTCAGTTACCTCACCATACCTCAGCGGTATAGTGTGCAGTAACATCTTGTGAACATCCCTAATGTCGAATGGGAGGGACTTACCCTCCCTCTTAGATATGTCTAGAAGGTCCAGCTGAAGCAGTATCATTAAGTCTCTCGTGGCCTGAGTCGTGTAGACAGGCCCTTCATACCCGTACTTAAATAGGAATGGAACTAGCCCACTGTGATCTAAATGTGCGTGAGTCACAACAATAGCATCTAGCTCCTCAGGTCTAACACCCAATGCATCTAACCTAGGCATGGCTTGTTTATGTAGCGGTGCACTCGGGTTAAACCCGAAGTCCAGAAGCACCTTACTTTCCGCTGTCTCAACCAGTATCGCCGATCTCCCTACTTCCTGGAAGCCGCCTAAAGCAGTGGCCCTGACGTACTGATCCTTGAACAGCGTCTGCCTATGGATTCTCTCACCTATAGCCCTTAAAATCTTTAAGCGCTCATCAGATTCATTAACTAAGTACCTTAACGCGGCCTCAAGAATCTTAGACTTTAAGGGAGGCTTCCTCACTATCCTTGGTCTCCAGCCAGTTACCTGAAAAACCATTCTATAAAGGAGCTTGTCGTCCTGGAAGAATACCTTTGGCTCCGGAGTCTTAATGACTACTTCACCAAGCACCTTATCAAAGGTGATATCATCCTCATCCACTGACGCGTCATGCGGCAGCAATGACACTATCTTCTTTAAGGCCTCTCCTTCAGGCAGCCTAGACGTTTCGTCAACTCTAACAACTATTCTCTTACGTATGGTCTTAGCCAGAGTCTTTATTATCGACTCATTCTCAATTATGAACTTTACGTTCCTCACATAGATAGCTATCTCAGGCCCTTCAAACTCTATTTTAGTTACCTGGGCCTCATGAGGTATCTTCTTAAATATCTCCTCTCTTATTCTAGCTCTAACCTTATCAACAAGGACGACCATACTTAACTACTACCTCGGGTAACTCATCTCCTTAACCCCTTCCTTAGTAACAACAACTACATCCACGGCCTCCCCTGTAAAGGCATCACGCCTGATGGAGGCCCTCACAGCCTTCACAGCAACTTCCACAGCCTTATCTATGTCCATATCCTTACTATATTCTGACTCTATCACACCCACTGCTATGGGCGATCCCGAACCTGTCACAGCGTATTCCTCCTCGACGTAGTCACCGAACCACTCAACAGCAAATAGTCTGGGGGCCTCATCATATCCTGCTATGAGCAGCTGAACTATGTACGGGAAGTACTTACTGCTATTCAAAATCAGTGACAGGTACGAAGCAAGCATTTTAATAGATATGGGTCTCCCAGCTACTATCTTATAGTTCCTGGCTTGATACTGAAGTACTAAAGCAAGCATCTGCGCATCAGCGACCAGTCCTGCGGTCGTCATGACTACATGGTCATCAATCCTAACTATCTTCCTGACTTTCTTATGCGCTACGTAGTACCCTGAACTTGCTCTCTTGTCAGCGGCCACGACCACGCCGTTTCTAGCAACTATACCTACTGTTGTTGTACCAGATATAAGTTTCATAGTTAATCACCACGCTCCTGCAGTTACTTTAATACGGTCCTATGATGTAAGCTTTTATTAGATAATAAGTGTTACTCCTCTTAGGTATTCAAATGAAGAATACAGGACCGCACATATTCGACCTGCCTAAGAGAGTTGTAATAGGAGGTGACATACTGCGCACACTGCCCAACATCATTGACGACTTACACTTAGGTAGGCGTGTCTTCATAGTAACAGGTCCAAACATACGTAAAATCGTAGGGGAGGGAGTGGCCAGCTTACTCAGCAATAAGAACTACTTAGTTGAATTAGGCACTGTTCGTAGCACCCACATAGATGAGGTAGAGAAAATTAAAGATGAAGTCACTACCTTCAAGCCCACACTAATAATAGGGCTGGGCGGGGGCAAGTCCATAGACACCGCCAAGTGTATTTCATCAAAGACCGGGATCCCCTTCATAAGCGTCCCCACAGCCGCATCCCATGACGGCATAGCCTCACCGCTCGCATCTATAAGAGGCATAGGAAGAGTTACTTCCGCTAAGGCTTCACCTCCTGTAGCCATTATAGCCGACATTAAAGTAATAGCTAAGGCGCCTCACAGGCTATTATTGGCGGGTGCAGGAGACTTAATAGGTAAGCTCACAGCTGTACTGGACTGGAGACTTGCCCACAAGCTTAAGGGAGACTACTACGGTGACTATGCTGCATCACTCTCACTGTTGTCAGCAAAACATGTGTTAAGCTTCAGCAAGATAATAAGTGCTGGCGGTTTGGATGCCGTTAGGATAGTTATTGAAGGACTGATCAGCGCCTCAGTAGCGATGTGTATCGCGGGCTCAACCAGACCCGCCAGCGGGTCTGAGCACTTATTTAGTCACGCGCTAGACGTAGTCGCTAACTACCCGGCACTTCATGGTGAGCAGGTCGCGGTCGGAACCATAATGATGTCCTACCTTCATGGACGTAACTGGAGGAAGATTAGGAGGATAGTAAAGAACTTAGGCCTACCAACATCAGCTAAAGAACTTGGTGTTAAGGATGTTGATGTAGTTAAGGCGCTTACAATGGCGCACGCAATACGTCCGGAGAGGTACACCATATTAGGGGAGTCCGGCCTAACCTGGGAGGCCGCCGAGAAACTAGCTAAGATTACGGGCGTGATTAACTAGTGCTAGAGGGTCAGCTCTGAAGATAAAAGTAATAAGCACCCCACGCCAAGTAACCAGAGAGCCTTCAGGTGGTTGCAGTGAAGACCATAACCTTAGTTAGTTACATAGTGGCTAAGGAGGGCTATACTTTCCAATTCAAAGGAGGTTCTCCGGAATGTATGAACTGCAGATTCAGACAGGTATGCATCGATAAACTTAAGGTAGGTCACGTGTACCGCGTAATTAGGGTTATGAACATAAAGAATAAGTGCCCTGTGAATAAGTACGTAATTACAGTGGAAGTCACAGAGGTCGCTGTCGACGCGTGCATTCCGAAGAAGTATGCAATTGAGTCAATGATAGTTTCTTATTCAAAAATCCAATGCGATAAAAAAGACTGCAGGTACTACAGGTTGTGCAGACCTGAGCTGCTACCGGATAGAGCAAGAGTTAAAGTTACGAAGGTCTTTAATGATAAGATCAAGTGTCCTCGGGGGCTCTCCTTACTGAAATCATCAGTTCTTGTTGTAGAAACTTAAACCCTCAAAAGCTCACGCGGAAATTAATTTGGTATTTATTTGAACTATCTCCTCACTCACCGTATTGCCTCTTACGTACTTTCTCCTCCTTTCACCCTTATTCCTAGGATGAAACCCTGGAGGTCCCGACAGCAGAAGTGCTTTCTTACCTGAGCCTGGCAGTATAGACACCATGGGGAACCCAGCGAAGTCTGAGCCACCAGTGATTAAGAGCTTCTTACCACCTATACCTATGACCGAGGCATCAACAGTCTCCCCTATCTTTCTACCTAAAAACGCTGAGGCCTTATCACCTGTTAAAGTTACTTGAAAGGCCTTTGCCCTAAAGACCTCGCCAACGGCCTCCTCCTGACCCAGCTTATCTGTCAGTAATGCCTTAGGTACGTGCATCGTGTTCTCAGGCACTTTTTCATCTGATACTACCTTAAAGGTAAACTTAACTTTATCATTTGCAGCTCTGTTCCTCCATATTCTTAGTGTCACTACTTTATAAGGGACATCAAGTAACTCCAGAGTTTTCGGGTTGAGTCTCGCCTCAGGTAGGGCTCTGCCCTCCTTATGCTCTTCAGTATACTTAAGTTCCTCTACGCCAATGACCTTAACCCATACTACCCTAGGATCTCTTGCCTCAGGGTCATTGACTACTACCTTGAATTCCGGCATTCAACCACCTGCTGTGGTAAATCTTAACCACTCCTTAAAAACTTTAAAATTCGCTGAATTTAAAGCCATACTTCCCAACTAAAGGGACGAAAACACAGGGTATGCTGTACTCCTGCTTTACCTTCCCATTACTTTCCTTAGTAACTATTACAAGCCTCTGGAAGTACCTGTTACCCACAGGGGCTACTAGCCTGCCACCGATCTTCAACTGCTTCAAGAGTACGCCAGGAATTTCTGGTGCCGCAGCCGTCACCATGATTCTGTCATATGGTGCCGCTGCTGAATACCCTAATGAGCCATCGCCATGTATAACCGTTACTCTCTTAAGGTATGAAAGCCTCCCTAAGTTATTCTTGGCAAATTCCACCAGCTCCTTAATCCTCTCTATAGTCCATATGTGACCTAGTTCACCCACTATTTCAGCGAGAACGGCTGCCTGGTAGCCGCTACCAGTACCTACTTCTAACACCTTATTACCGAGTTCAGGGTCGAGAGCCTGAGTCATAATCGCTACCATGTGAGGCGCACTTATGGTCTGCCCATAACCAATAGGTAGTGGTGAGTCATTATAGGCGTAGTCCCTATAGTTGGCTGGAACGAACTCTTCTCTAGGAACAGCGAGCATAGCCTTAATTACTTTCTCATTCTTCAATATACCTCCCCTTACTAGCGCCTCCACTAATTCCCTTCTCCTCTCCTTGAAGTCCCGCACCTTCATACGCAAACCTCTAATACTTTATATTCTCAGACAGTGAATAAAGGTAAATTAAGCTAACATACATCAGACATCATGGTGCTGAGCGCTTTGCTGAAATCAAACTGGTTTGGTGTGGAGGTAGTTAAATTTAAGGGGCATCAAAATATTCAGGCTACGCACCCAACTACTTTTGAAATAACTAAGGAGAATTACTTAACAAAAAGAGGTGACTGCATAGTCGGTGTCTCGGCAGATAAGTCCCTCTCAGATTTCAGCAGCGTGTTTAAGAAATTAGTAAGGAAAGATGGAAGCACCCTGGTAATTGTAATAGCTGTGAAAGGCGTTGGTCACGACATCGTCATTGCTAAGGGCTCTCAAAACCTATCATATAGTGATGAAACAAGAATAATTGTTAGGAAGTCAGCTTATACATCACCTAATACTGCTGGGATACATGCAACTAAAGCGGCAGCTGACTTAGATAGAACTTTAATTCATGGATTGAAGGAAGGTAAAGAAGGCGTAGCTGTCTTCATTATCTATAGGTGACGTAATTCCTAGAAGACTTCCGGCGCCCTCCACTCACCCCAGACCTCTCTAAGTACTCCGCTTATTTCTCCTAAAGTCGCCTTGGCCTTCACCGCCTCAAGGATCGGGTCAAATATGTTACCCTCCTCATTTTCAGCAACTCTTCTTAAAGCATTTAGTCTGCTCTCTAACTTAGTCTGATCTCTCTCAGCTCTGAATTTTCTTAGCCTTTCAATCACTCTCTGCCTAACCTCGGGGTCTACCTTAAGCACCTTAATACTCGGCACCTCCTCTTCGGCAAATAGATTCACACCTATTACTGGGACCTCACCCTTCTCGACCTTAACCTGCCACTCATACGCTGACCTAGCGATCTCCCTCTGCGGGTATCCCAACTCAATAGCCCTGATCATTCCGCCGAGCTTGTCTACCTCATCTATAATCTTCCATGCCCTCTCCTCAATTTCATCTGTTAGCCACTCAATATAGTATGAACCAGCCAGGGGGTCAACGGTGTCAGCTACCCCTGACTCATATAGTAGTACCTGCTGAACCCTAATTGATAACTTAACAGACTCCTCCGTTGGCAGTGATAGCGCCTCATCATAAGAATTGACGTGAAGCGACTGTGTCCCACCTAGCACGGCTGCTAATGCTTGAATGGTGGTTCTTATTAAGTTAACTAATGGCTGCTGAGCAGTCAGCAAGACCCCTGCTGTTTGCGTGTGGAATCTGAGCATCATGGACCTCGGGTTTTTCACTCCAAATCTTTCCTTCATTATTTTAGCCCACATCCTCCTAGCTGCCCTGAACTTAGCTATCTGCTCGAATAGGTTTGTTCTGGCTGCAAAGAAGAAGGACAGTCTAGGAGCGAATTTATCCACAGGTATCTTACCTCTCTCCAGAACCCACTTAACGTACTCTATAGCGTCAGCTAGGGTAAATGCTATTTCCATTGCTGGCGTAGCACCAGCCTCCTCAAAGTGATAGCCTGATATACTTATTGAGTTCCACCTAGGCATGTTCTTAGCAGCATATATTATTAGGTCTGTGGCGTACCTCATGGATGGTTCAGGAGGGTAGATGTAGTTATTCCTAGCTATGTACTCCTTGAGGATATCGTTCTGGACAGTACCGGTGAGAGCGGACTTATCCACTCCACGTGACTCAGCAACAGCTACGTACATTGAAAGGACTTCAATAGCTGTAGCATTAATCGTCATGGAGGTTGATATCTTACCCATTGGAATATCCTTGAATACTATGTCCATTTCAACAACAGAAGGCATTGAAACCCCTACCTTACCTACCTCATACCATGCCAGCTTATGGTCTGGGTCTAGACCTAACTGAGTAGGTAGGTCGAACGCCATACTTAATCCTGTCTGACCTATACTAAGTAAGTACCTATATCGCGTATTGGTATCTTCTGCTGAACCATAACCAGCATACTGCCTAATCGTCCACGGCCTGCCCCTATACATTGTCGGGTATGGTCCCCTAGTAAACGGGTAACTACCTGGAAAGCCTAGCCTTTCCAAGTAATTCCAATCCCTTTCCGCCAAGTCCGCTGGGGTATAAAGCCTCCTTACCTCAATACCTTCCTCAGTCAGGAATTTAGCTTTACGCTCAGGAAGTTTCTTAAGTATAGGTTCTACTACCTCCTTCTCCCACTCCTTAAGTTTCTCCCTAAGCTTACTTACATCACTCACTCCCCGCACCTCTCTAGAATTTCTAGTAACACACCATGAGTAGCTTTAGGATGTATGAAGTTTATTTTTCTTTTTCCACCAGCTACGAGTTTAGGTACGTCGTAAACTAAAGGCACCCCTCTCTCCCTAAGTCTCTTTGAAACCTCTTCTACATCATCCACTCTTATCGCTAAATGATGAATGCCCTCACCACGCTTACTAACGAATCTACTTATGGCAGAATCCTCAGAAGTACCCTCGAGAATCTCTATGAAGACATCGCCGACCTTAAATATAGCTATTCTCACCCTCTCCTCAGGAACATCTTCTCTTTCAATAAGTTCAAGCCCAAGTACATCTTTATAGAATCTTACTGCTTCATCAAGATTTTTAACAGCTATGCCCAGGTGATCTAATTTCATTTCCTGCCACACTCCTCTGCAGCTTTTTTATAAATCTCCACTATTCTTCTTAAAGGTGTGCCAGGCCCTAGAACCTCGTAAACACCCATTTTCTTTAGCTCCTCCACATCATCTGGGGGTATTATCCCGCCGACAACTACCGGGATGCTGAGATTCTTCTCCTTCATTAACTTTAGCAGGTCACTGACTAACTCTATATGAGAACCCGACAATATTGAAACACCTATGACATCAGCATCCTCTTCTAGTGCAGCTTCTACAACATCCTCGGGTGCTTGATGCACGCCTAAGTAAATCACTTCTATACCTGCGTCGCGTAGAGCACGAGCTACGACCTTGGCACCCCTATCATGTCCGTCGAGACCTAATTTAGCAACTATAGCCCTTAACTTCTTAGACTGAATCTTCTTTGAAGCCTCTACTACTTGTGATTGAATCAAATACTTCCCTTAATGTACTAGAGCTTATGAAGTAAAATATTTTTATTAAAACATACTTCTTTCATCTAGTAAGCATTTTAGCTATGAAGAATCCCTCCGTCATGTGCTTATGTGGAAATAACCTCATTACACTACTACTTAGTGGTAGCCCTGCGTAACCTTCGGAGGTCCATGTAAGGGTTCTCTCGAGTCTTATTCTATCTTTATAGAGTGACACAATCAGTTCGCCTTCTTCAGGCATTATTGAGCATACTGAGTAAACAATTTTGCTACCTATCTGTAGTGCATTATTAAGAAGTTCAGCCTGCTTTAGTGCGTAATATTTTACCTTACCCTCACTTAATGTTACTTTGAGTGCTGGATCCTTACTTACGGCACCTGAAT
>JAGGUC010000043.1 GCA_021158735.1 Desulfurococcales archaeon
ATAAGCCACTTGATATTATCTCCGGTGTCAACCTAGTAACAACTACGGACTCCCTTATCAGTCCACTAGAGTATAAGCTGAGGGCTCTCTCAGATAGCGTGACGTATATTTCCTTGGCGTCCTCAACGACTACGAAGCCTCTTCTCTTAAACTTCCTTACCCACTCAGGTACTTCCTCAACAACCTGAGGGCTAGTGAGTTTACTGAGTTTATTCTTTACCTCTCTAACATATTCCATAAAACTATTCTCTGCTTCCCTAGTCCCAATATACCTAGCAGTACCTTTACTTACATCAATAATTGAGAATTTCCTAAGGATGCCAACTGCGGCCTCAAACTCATTATTACTGAGCCCGCACTCAACCTTCAGCTTGCTTATAAGGATGTCCTTCCCTAAACTCTTAGCTATTTCAAACAGTTTCTCTTCAGGCAATCCCCTCTCTAAGTACTCCATGCCTAGTTGAGACACTCTTATTCTATAGACCTTCTTTCGCGACACCTCAATTAAGTTCTTACTTGACAGCTCTTCCAGATCTCGCATTAGGTCACTGACCTTCTTACCTAACTTTTCAGCCAGTGATTTTGCAGTTAATGTGCCTTTAGACTCAGCTAGTACCTTAACTATGTTGTAGTGCCTTGGCGGTAATTTCACTACTGCACCAGTCATAACATTATTACCTTGTTTAAAGAAAAAGACTTACTTTTTAAGTTTAGCAATAATTTCCTAATGCGCTCAGCTATTTTATAATTAGGCAAACTACTTAGGTAATACTTTATGTCTTGGGAGATTAACTCAATGAATATGCCAAAGTATTAAAGCTATGTAGGACAAGAAATTCATTAATGGATGACGTAGGAGGTAGGCAAACAGACAAGGGGTTGCTATTTGATCAGGAGTATACTGAGTATATTGGTGGACGAACTAGCTACTGCCTCTTTAAGGAGGAGTAAGTACGCACTAACCTACGACTATGATGCAGGGAATATCTACCTACAACTTAAGGACATTGATGTAGTGGAGCTTGAAAAACCTAGGTCGAGATATGATGTAGTAGCTCTTGATGTAGCTTCAGCAACAATACATGTGGGTGGTGGTGAAATAGCACTGGCCGCAGGTTGCGTCGTGGGTAAGAAGTTGCTCACCTACCCGAGCCTAATAAAAGGCTCAGCTAATGGCCCCCCATTTATTGGGGCACCCATAACGCGTGAATTAAGTCTAATTACTAATAAGTACGTCATGCTTGGTGTGCGGTACTCTGAGGATCCTGACTTACCGGAAGGTGCCCTAACACATGATGTTAGGATAGCTCTTGAGACGCACTTGATTCGGGAAGCATCTGAAGTTACTTTTAGGGAGGGTATACTCCTAGTAGACGGTCCGATTCACTACTCTATCACACATCCTAAAGAGGGAGCCATGTGGAATATCGAGGTTGAGAAGCTTAATGAAAGCAGGGTTAAGGCCATGCATGAGGTTCTCGAACTCGGTTACTTCCCAATATCAGTTGTTAAGAGAGTGTGGGCATCAAAGCATTTGGCAAGGAAAATAGGGTTACTGGATACTAAGGATGTAGCGCTTATTGCATCTATAATAAACACTAAGCACGGCAGGTTTAGTAGACCTTTAATGGTTGGGCCCATAGAGATAGCTGAGCGCGAGATCAGGAAAATCCTCTCATATGTTGTAGTACCTTCAAGCAAGTACAGCAGGGTATTCACGATATATAGGGTGGAGGTCCTTAAGGGTACCGCTGACGCACTTGGCAACAAGCTAAAAGATGTCATGTCTCACCTAGCCTACTCAACTATGTCTTACGGCACGTCAATACCGTACAAGATAGAAATAGCGGACTCCGTCTCTAAGGAACTCACGGCAAGTATGGCGTCACTTGTTGAATTAATGCTGAAGGTTAAGGGAGTACCTGTTCTCTACGGGGGTGTGAGCATTGAGTAGCGCAGACCACATAGAGAGCATCGAAACTAATATGGAAAGAGCATTTCAGAAAGCAGAGAAATTAGGTGAGGTCATAGGAATAGTAAGTAGGAAGACTCCGTCAAAGCTCGCTCAAGAATACGGTGTCGTAGTTATCGAGGTTGACCCTGCTACATACTACAGGGTGGGGACATCACTGAGTGTAGGTGATTACTTGATAGCTGTTGACATAAGAACTCTTAAAGCAGTGGGGCTTAAGGTGGTTTCCGTCAGCAGGGCGGACATAGTCTCCGAGGTCCGCTCCATGCCTGCAATTACGCTTGAGCCTGATGTTGAGGGGCTCTTGACTAGTGCTGTACTTGAGGCGGCGCCACTGCTTACCGAAGATAGTGAGCCGCTGGGAATGCCGATCGAGCCGCAGTCACCTGTAGTCATACCGACTAATACGGATGTACTGGCCAGAGTTATTGGGCTTCCAAGCCAGGGCCTTATCTTAGGTGGGTTGCACACAGGATCAAGTAGCATAGCTGGTGGGAGGATACCGATGTACCTGCCGAGGACAGAGGTATTTAAACACATGATGATAATAGGTACAACTGGGTCGGGCAAAACAACATTTGTCAAGAACCTGATATACTCTATCCACACCTCCTGGCCTGAAACAATGGTTGCTGTGGTAGATGCGGCTGGGGACTATACGCAAATAGCTCTTCCCCCATCCAACTGCCCTGAAGGGCATGAAATATACGTCAATTCATGTAGGGATCTCCTAGAGAGAGTACCAAAGTGGATCACGGTATTGGTTCCCATAAAACGGGGAGAATCTAATCTTAGGGGGTTTGCAGAGAAATATGTGATTGACCGAGTAGGTAGGTTGGCCGAGGTTTTCCATGGCTTGAGACCTGATGTAAAGGCCGTAGTCCCTGGGAGGGACTTCGGAACTGTTAATTCTATTATTGTTAAGGTTAAGTTAGGGAACGTTTACGAGGTAGTAGTTGAGGTAGTACCTATATCACTCAGTTACCAGCAGTTGGCGGATCACCTAGAGATATTTCCGTTATTCTCAAGACAGGCCAAGGTGTATTTGAGGAATATACTCAATTACTTGGAGTCGGTCGAAGGTGCTATAATAAACTTTACGCACCTGCACAGACTGTTTCAAAAGAAGTTTGATGCTCTGAGGCGAGATCTGAAGCTTCATAAAGGGACGCTCGAGAATATTGAAAGAGCACTTAACTTTATTGCTGGCTCGGAAGAGGTCGATGTGAGTATAGACAGGCGAGTCATTGGCATGCCGCCAGCTGACGTGCTTGCAGGAAATTACAGAGGGCCCGTAATCCTGGATCTTGATTATGCCTTCCTGAGGGGTGCTCACTTCCTGATAATTAACATGATCGCATATGAGTTCATGAGGTCCATGTATGTGTGGAAGAAGGTCGGAGAAGGTGCGACTAAGCCAGTAGTGCTCATACTTGATGAGGCACACAGGTTCTTTCCTTCGGAAGGAACCCTTCCTGAGGAGGTGGAGTTGCTTGCTGACTTCATAGCTAGAGTAGCTAGGCTGGGGAGGGCTCGGGGGTTAGGACTGATTTTTTCCACTCACTCCCCCAGGGATGTCCATAAGATAGTAATTCAGTTAGCTAACACTAAGGTTGTTTTTAGGAGCAGGAGGGAGTATCTGGAGCTTTTGGATGTGCCTAAGGAGTACTACAGAATTATTGAGCTGGCACCGGATCGTGTAGCACTTATTGAGAGCCCAACAATTAGGGTGGGCTATGCGCTTTTCCGTACTTCTGAGCCGCTTCTAGGACACTTCGACCTTGGGAGAGTAGCTGCTGGAGCTGACCTTAAGTATCAGGGGTGATGGAGTAATACCAAATTATAGAATAAAAATGTCGCAGTACCTAGTTTCTTAGGTGCACAGGAGTTGTGCGGGATTATAGGGGTGGTTGCTAGCGCTGAGTTCAGGAGGAGTTGCAGGCTAGGGACATTAATTAAGCAGGCATTAAAGCACCTGGAGTATAGAGGGTATGATTCAGTAGGATTTGCTATAATAACCTATGATGGAAGGCTTGTGGTCAGAAAGTCGCGTGGAATGATTGATGCAGTATCTGTTAAGCTAGGTTTTGATGAATTAGATGGATACATAGGGATAGGTCATACTAGGTGGGCCACGCATGGACCGCCGAGCGACTCTAACGCGCATCCACACATTGACTGCAGGGGGCGGGTGGCTGTAGTACATAATGGAATAATAGAGAACTACATGGAGCTGAAGAACTACCTTATGAAGCGGGGTCACTCATTTAGTTCAGAGACAGACAGCGAAGTGATCCCCCACTTAATAGAGGAGTTCAAGAAGTTGGGTGCCTCACCTTATGATGCATTTAAAGCAGCTGTCTCAGTACTGAAAGGAGCGTACGCCTTAGCAGCAATAGACCTCGATTCGCCAGACAGAATATTTTTTGCTAGGAGCACATCACCGCTTGTTGTGGGAATAGGTAGTAGTGAGAACTATGTGGCAAGCGACATTCCCGCCTTCCTCGAGTACACGAGGAACGTAGTGGTTCTCAGGGATGGTGAGGTAGGCTACATAACATCGGACGAAGTCCACGTTGAAAAGCTTATTTGCGGGAGGATAGGACACTCTGAAGTACCTTCTGAATTACAGGTGATTCTCGATACTTTAGAGGCGACTGCCGTAGATTTGAGGAATAGAGTGCGTGAGATTGACTGGACCCCCGAAATGGCTATGAGGGGCGGGTACCCGCACTTCATGCTGAAGGAAATCCACGAACAGCCTCAGGCGGCCTCATCCACATTGGCTGGTGCAGCTAGTGAGGTAAGGCAGGTGGCCGAGCACCTTAAGGGTGTTGAGAGGGTTATTGTTGTTGGTGCAGGTACCTCCTACCACGCCTCATACATTGGGGCTTTACTGCTGAGTAATGTAGCTGGTGTGTGGTCCATACCAATTATCTCCTCGGAGATGAGGTGGTACCTGAGGAGCTTAGGGGAAGGCGATGCCGTAATAGCTGTGAGTCAGTCTGGTGAAACTATAGATACATTGCTAGCTGTTAGAGAAGCTAAGAAGTTAGGTGTACTGACTGTATCACTGTCTAATGTAGTTGATTCAGCGATACCTAGGGAGTCGGATCTAGTGATATACACGAGGGCAGGACCTGAAATAGGTGTAGCGGCAACAAAAACATTCACTACCCAGGTAGTGGCGTTAGCCTACTTAGCCGCTGAGTTAGCACGTGTCAAGGGCTTCATAAGCAGCGGTGAATACACTAAGTATGTAGCAGAACTCAGGAGATTGCCTGAGATTATTGCAGGTGTGATTGCACAGTATGAGGCTAAGGCTAGGAGGATCGCTAAGAACATGGTCAATAAGAAGTCGGCATTCTACCTGGGCAGGGGTTACGGGCTCCCTATATCTATGGAGGGCGCTTTAAAGCTTAAGGAGATAGCATATATTCACGCTGAGGCGTACCCTGCAGGCGAGTCTAAGCACGGCCCCATAGCACTCGTCGAGGAGGACTTCCCAGTAATATTTACTGCATTGAGTGATGAAGAGTACGAGTTAATTAAGAGTAATATTGAGGAGATGAGGGCTAGGTATGCCTGGGTCATAGCTGTAGTTCCTAAAATAAATAATATAGTGGAGGAGGTGCTTAAGTTAGCTAGTGAATGTATTCCGCTACCACCTCTTAACCCTGCCGTAGCTCCAGCAGCATACATAATACCGCATCAACTTATAGCTTACTATACAGCGGTATTTAAAGGGCATGATCCTGATAAACCTCGTAACTTAGCCAAGACTGTTACAGTTTATTGAGGTGGAAGGTGTGCGTAAAGCCGTAATCTTAGCTGGAGGGGCG
>JAGGUC010000145.1 GCA_021158735.1 Desulfurococcales archaeon
GATCTTCCTGAAAACCTCCTTAAACTTCTCGGGAGTTATTTCCTCGATTCTAGGTATCACGCCCAAAGCTCTCACACAAAGGATGATGTTAGGCTAACTAATAACTGTTTCGCGGTTCATGTACGAGTTACAGATATTAAGTTAATTTATAATATATTATGATTTGAAATGATTAAAACATGAAGCAAGTAAAAATGTTATTAATTCTACACGTACCGATGAACACCTATTTACGTAATAGTATTAATAAATAGTGCTTAGTACTAACTTCCTTAGCGTTTCTCCCCTCACGGCACTTCTAGTTATTTTTCATTACTTTTTATTTTTGTGTGGGGAGTTAGTCCTTGGTGCGGGTTCATTAGCTTCACCCGCACTTCATGGGGCTCGGTCGAGCCCAACGCCATGGGACTCCCATCTGAGGTATTCCTCACCGCATAGCGGATCATCTCATCAAGTATTAGAAATGATTAAAATTATTTAAATGTATCGCTAAGTCCGAAACAGCCTGTGGAACTGGCTTAAGTGATTTCAGTTTAAAAACGTTTTTAAAATCCTTAGTTGATGTGAGTGAATACTACGCCTTCCCTAACTTCTTAGCTATCTCCTTGAGTTCTGGGTGGACGACTCTACCATTATCCAGTATCTGAACATCGTCCAGCCAGACTGAGCTATTGAGGCATATGCCGTCGGTATGACTGGCAGCCTGCCTCCCTCCAATATCTGGTGCTAGCATTGGGCCTACGTAACCTAAACCCCACTCAGTACAGCCCCATACTCTCTCGTCCTCTAGGATATTGCCTGTTAGCCTAGCACCTGGGTTGAAGCCGTAGCAAACGTGCGCCAGTAGGAACATGTTGGGGTCATTAAAGCTCCTCAGCCATGCCTCGAACTGAGCTGCGTCAGATCCGCCATCGATTTTAACTACTTTCCCGTTCTTGACGTGAAGTCTCACCGGTGTCCTCACTAAACCTAGTGGTGGGTATATGGACCCGTCAAATACTATAGTTCCGTTAATTGACTCGAAGTCAGGTGACCAACCGATCTGTCCGGCGAGGAAGTGCGCTCCAGGCGTGTCGGCATAGCCTGGCTCCGATTGGACAGGTCTCTCAGGGTGGTTATCGAATTCTACGTTAGTTCCAGCTGGAGTCGTGATCTTTATGTGCTTAGCCCTAGCAGTCAGTTCAGTCACCTTATCCTGGAACTCCTTCAGTACAGGGAAGTTTACTCTACCTATACACCTAACCATCATGTCGGCATGCATGCCCACCAAGCAGAGGTACCTAAGCTTCTTATTCTCCTTCATCGCTACTTCCCAAGGTGTTGAGTAGAGAAGCCATTGATTATTGAACTCCACCCAGGCATCAGCTTCTTTTAGGGCGGCCGTCAGCGCATTCACGGGTAGCATGGGGTCGGCTGCCTTACCTATACCTACGGGTGATGGAGTTATGACTACCATGGGCTTAGCGCCTACAGCAAACGCGGCAGCAGCTGTCATTGAGACTACCTTCAGGTCGGACTCCGTATCAGCTGTGATCACGAAGACCTCATCAGGCTTCAGCTTAAGGAGTTCCTCAACTAAGATCTTAGCTGACTTATATAGCTCATAGTCATAGGTCGTACCACTTAGTAAGCTAGGAAGACCCGGGGGTAGAATCGCAGCCATGTAGCACACCTTCAAACACTTACTTAAGTCTAGCAATAAAGCTCTTTCGCCCACCGAACATACGACGAGGTAGTACGGAGTTATTTAAGTGAAAAAAACAAGCTTTTCATTGATTAACTTTGACTCACTCGTTCACTCCACTAACCACTTACCCTTCTCGATAAGCTTAACCCCGTCAGCGTAGAGGTCAGGGCTCGGTATGACGAAGTCCTGGTGAATGTCTGCTTCTACCTTACCGCCCATGTGTGCGTTATCACCTATTGCTATGTGTATTGTGCCCTTGATCTTTTCAGCCTCTAAGATGTTGTCGGGTCTCCTAGCATTCGGGTTACTACCTATGCCTAATTCAGCAATATTTCTCCTAGCCTCATAAACCGCCCCCTCCTTCTTAGGCTCCAGCCCCAGCAACTCCCTATAGTAGTCCCCTACTTTCCCGCCTCCATCGACCCTAACCACTAAGCCCTTTTCAACGTAGAACACCATGTTCTCCTCCAGACCTGGGTACCAGCCCTTCTCAACAACGAATTTACCGCTTGCACTGCCCTCTAAGGGAGCAATGAATAGCTCCCCAGCCGGCAGGTTACCGAAGGCACCCGGCTCGCTCAGAATGCCTGTGTCCAGACCCCACGTCCTGCCCTCAGCACTCAGGGTTATGTCCGTACCTGACTCAGTAATCACCCTCATGGTCTTCTTACCCTCCAATGCCTCAGCCAGCTTCTTCGATGACTCATGAATGTACTTGTAGTCAGCCGCCATCGGACCCCCAGGCTCGAACATTTCAGCCAGGAACATAGGCATGCTGGCTACCCTAGCCCCCGCCTTATTAGCCTCAGCCCTGGCATTCGTGTGCGTGAGTGAGAACGACGTGATCGCAACAACTACCTGTGCTTGCTTCATCTTTTCAGCCACATAGCTCGGGGGCTCAACACCGTGCCTACCAGTACATGGGTACACTAAGAACTCTACTGTACTGTCCCTAAGTTCCTCCTTAGCTATCTCGTACACGGTCCTACACAGGAGTGAGCGCCTAACAATATCACCTAACTTCTCAGCATCGTACTCAAGCCAGTGCTTTGAGTCAGGGAAGTCCGTGACCACGAGGACCTTCTCACCGGGCTTGACTCCCATGTTGACCTTAAACATGTTGATGACTGCTTCCCTTATTTTCTCTTTATTGATACCGGTAGCAGACATTAGAGAACCCTCAAGAAGAAGTAGGCATTATTTATATTTAAGGGTTAGTGTGTGCTATGCTGACTTTGTAGGTGCTGAGAATTATTTGGGTAGGTTAGGAGCAGTTAAGGTAACCGCTAGCAGGTATTCATCCAACAATAGCTAGCTCCTCTATAAGCTTCCCCTCCCTGATCCTCCTTAATGTAAGTCTCTCTGCCTGAGGTATTGACGGTCTCCCATCGAGAACCCACTCAGCAATTAACTTACCGGTCACAGGTGCTAACATATATCCGTGCCCGCTGTACCCGCACGCTAAGTAAACATTCTCATACTCTTCCACAGGGCCGTAGATCGGGTGGTGATCTGGTGACGTTACGTAATAACCCATCCAGTACCTCATTACCCTGACGTACTTGAGCCATGGGAACCACTTAGCAATCGGGGCGATCGCTGTGGGTATGAAGTCTATTCTCACAGACTTAAGGGATTTCTCAGGCTCCTCAGCTATCTCCCTACCTATAATGAAGTTCCCTTCCTTTGTCTGAACAATAAATGGTGCTCCCCCCGCGTCCCAATCAATCACTAACGGACTGAACACAGGCTTAAACGCTTCAGTAATCATTACATGCCTTGGTAAGTTCTTGAGCGGTACCTCAATACCTATGCTTTCCATTAGCTCTTTACTGCCTCCTCCAGCAGCCACTATAAATGTATCGGCCTCGATCTCACCTCTCTCAGTTACGGCAGCCTTAACCCTGCCTCCAGAAGCTACAAGCTTCCTCACTGAGGTGAACTCCATTATCTTAACACCCTTCCTCCTACACGCCATTAGGTACGCATTTAACGTGTCGAAGACGTATGACTTACCTGCCGTCGGGTCGTAGAGGGCTGCCTTAGCCTCATCGACCTTCATTGTTGGCACGAGACCCTTTAATTTATCGGGGTCTACTATCCGGGTGGGAACTCCTAAGGAGTTTTGAAGGGTGACGAGCCTCCTGAATAATTCAACACTCTCGTCCTTGGAGGCGGTCCATACGTACCCTCCCTGATCGAATGCGAGTCCATACCTACCGAGTTCTTCAGGCTTAGAAAGCTCTCTCCATAACTCTACGCTGTGTTTCATCAGAACCACATGCTCCTCGGATGTGAATGAAGCTCTAATACCTGTAGCGCACCTGCTGGTGGAGCCCGAGCCCACGTACTCAGCATCAACAACAACTATGTCTTTAACACCGCGTTTAGTTAGGGTGTACGCTATCGACAATCCACTGATTCCAGCCCCAATAATCAGGACATCAGCTCTCACTCTCCCTCAACTCCGGGCTCCTTACTCTTAAGGAATAATTTTAAGGGGATTGGAACAATAGGCGGCCTGACGGTGGGGAGCGGGATCTCATTAGGTTTCTTACCGAGTTTCCTAGCTAGTATCCTTACTAGTAGTGGAATACATGTTCTTCCTTGACAAGGCCCCATACCTATCCTCAACCTCTTCCTGAGGCTCTCAATGTCTTGGTAACCCTCCTCAATAGCTCTCTCAACATCCTCAATAGTTACGTCATTGCACCTGCAGATAATTGTGGGGTGCTTCCTTACCTCTCCACCCATACGGCCCTCACCTCCATAGCCAGGTTCTTAGGTACTTCAACAGTAACGACCCAGGTCTTATTCCTCTCCCAGACCCTCACAACCTTACCCTTACCTAAGCGCCTGCCGTCCCTACCCAGAAGCCAGACTTCCTCACCGACCTCAGGTGCGGGCAGGAATTCGTGAGGTACGGTCACAAGTGCTTTATCGGGCTTAGACAGATCCACTACGAAGATCGCTAAGCCGGGACAGAGGGCCACGCAAGTCCCACAGCCTGTGCAGAGTTCCCAGTCGATCCTGGGCAGGTCAGTTATTTTGTTCATACTTATTGCTCTGAACGGGCACGCGTCAACACATATGTTGCAGGGTATGAACTCAGGGCACTCAACAACCGCTACAGGTCCTCTACGCATCCTATTTTCTGGAGGCGCCAGCCCTAACCTACGGAGGTTCTCTACAGTCACAATGCCTGCCGACCTAAAGCTGGGGGATTCACCCGCCATGCCATCACCCGAATGAAGTAATTGGTGGGTACCTCCTCCTAACTTCACTCATTTCCCCCTCACTTACTGTCACCGCCTCCTTACCCGCCCTAGCCCTTGAAAGGAGTGGTGAGGCCCTGTATCCATCCCACAGGAACCTAAGTAACCTCTCACGCCTCTCAGCAGCATCAGCCTTAAGGCCTTGAAGCTTTGAAACTACTGAGAGCCCCGCTACCTCACCCTCCAGTATAGCTGTTGTCGCCTCCTCAATACCTGAGGCATCGCCTGCTACGTACATGGAGGGAACGCTCACCTCCAGGTACTTAGTCCGCAACGGCACAGACCCGCCTAACTCCGGAACCCACTTCATCACGGCACCTGCTTGTGCGAAGAGCCTAGTATCAGGTGTTAAGCCGACAGCTATCAGCACCAGATCACATGAAATGTCCTTCTCAGTCCCGGGTATGGGCCTGAATCTTCTGTCAACCTCAACTATGGTGGCTCCCTCAACTCTCTCACCGCCCCAGACAGCCCTTAACGTATGCCTTGTTAGTATCGGTACACCATATCTCCTGACCTTAGCTGCGTGCACGAACCACCCACCGATTTCTGGGAGGATCTCAACTATAGCCTTTACGCTGGCCCCCGCTTGAAGGAGCTGGTACGACACAATGAGACCGACGTTTCCGGAGCCCACGGTAACTACTTCATTGCCTGGGAGGATCCCGTACTCATTCATCAGTGTCTGCGCTCCACCCGCACCCATGACACCAGGGATGTCATTACCTTGAAACACTAAGTAATTCTCTGAAGCACCTGAGGCAACAACTACTGCCTTAGGCCTTACTCTATAGAGTCTATTCTTCCCAGCCAGTCCAACCCACCCTCCCCTGAATATGCCGTAAGCTACTGTCTGAAGTAGAACTCTGATGTTTTTATGCTCTAAAACCATCCCACTTAATCTTTCACCTATCTGAAACCCCCTCAAACCACCGAACAAGTCCTTAGAGCCGAAGAACTTGTGGGTCTGCTTTAGGAGCTGTCCCCCCAACTTAAAGTGCTCATTAACGAGTACGGTGTCAAGCCCGTACTTAGCTGTGGTTAGTGCTGCTGAGAGACCTGCAGGACCTCCACCAATAACTAGGACGTCGGTCTCAATGACCTCCTCCCCACCTGCTTCTTCACGACTAAAGGACGGGACTTCAGCTAGGCCGTACTGCCTCTCAACCTTCATACCTTCCCTCACAGGTTCAATACATGTCCTAGTGTTAGGTATGCCGTCAACCCTCATGAAGCAGCTGCTGCACTTCCCGATCATGCAGAAGGCACCGCGCGGCCTACTAAGCTTTATACTGTAGGAGAAAACGTCAACACCGATGGCGTAGAGGGCGGCAGCAATGCTTTCCCCTTCATAAGCCTCCACCTCCACACCCTCAAAATAAAACCTCACCTTCTTATCGCGTCTGAAGGTCAGGATCGGGTGCTCCCAAATACGCCTGTCGCGTGCGGGGACGCCAGTATGTGGCAATAAAAACCACCCACCACATATTAAAGCATGATCAGAAAAATGTTTCGGGGTGTTCTTCACTGCGTACATGAAATGCGACAATACATGCTCCTGGCGATACCGAAGTAGGTATGTACTCAAACTATAATGGTGATTGATGATTCATGTAAAAAGGGAGCGTGGTTATATTGGGAGAGCTTCCGACTATAAGTCAACGGTAGTTCCTACTCCCTTCTCCTTAGCCAGTCTGTAGGCTAGCGCCGCGGCACAGGCGTCCTGGATCGCTAACCCAACGCTCTTAAATATTGTGATTCCATCACCTACTCTGCCGGGTTTCGTGCCAGCAACTACTTCACCTAGTTCAGCAATGTTATCTAAGCTGATGATTCCTTTCTCTATAGGTACTCTGATGTCACCTGTCTCCTTAAGTACGGCGTCCCTGGAGTCCACGACGATCGACTCGGCATTTCTTATTACGTCATCATCAAGTGCCCTGGCGTTAGGTGTGTGGGCACCTATGCTGATTATGTGAACAGGTGGCTTTAGGTAGTTACCGTAGACTACGGGTGTGTCAGTAGTGGAAGCCTCAATAATGACTCTAGCACCATCGATCGCTTCAGATGAGGAAGAGCACGTAACTACCTTAAACCCTAAGCCCTCAGCGTATTCCCTGAACTTCTTCATAGCGTCTTCCCTTAAGTCGAAGATCCTTACTTCAGTAGGCTTAAAGAACGCTGACACGAACTTGAGCTGGTATCTCGCCTGGTACCCAGTACCTATTATGGCTAGAGCACCTGGTTCCTTGGGGGTCATGTACTTAGCTGATACGGCGCTTGCTGCAGCTGTTCTTAAGGCTGTGAGGACACCTCCCTCCATGACGGCCAGAGGGCTTCCCGTCACAGGGTCGAACAGGTTCACTATTGCCTGTATGGTTGGCAGTCCACGCTTAACGTTCTCACGCACAATGTTGACAATCTTTACGCCGACACCGTAGCCGGGTACGTGAGACTGCATGATCCCCCACCAATTACCCTCTACCCACATTACCGTCCTAGGTGGTGTGATGGTTTTGCCCTCTGAGAAAGCCTTGAAAGCTTGAGCTATTTCATTAACCAAGAGTTCCGGCTTAAGAAGCACCTCCAGTTCCTCTCCCTTAAGAATAAGTACTTTCGGCAACTAGAACGCACCTCAGCAACTAATAATACGCATTGAGGAGATATAATCTATTCGGGTCTCAGACATGGTGGACAGCTCAGAAATTAATGTCAGACCTATAGGTGTTGTCAGGGTTAATGTTAGTGATGATGAGGTCAGGAATTCATGGATTTCGGAGGGCGTTGAGGGTATTGTTGAGGTGTTCCCGGAGTTTCAGGCTGGCTTAGAAGGTATTGACGGCTTCTCACACATTATCTTAATTACATGGTTGCACAAAGTCAAAAGCGAGCATAGGTCAGTACTTAAGGTCAGGCCCAGGCGCCTGGCCAGGTTCGGTATCCCATTAAGTGAGTTGCCCCTAGTTGGGGTGTTCGCTACTGACTCACCAGTCAGGCCTAACCCCATAGGTGTCTCGATAGTTGAGTTGATTGGGAGGAGTGGTGGAACCCTCTACGTTAAGGGGCTCGACTTGTTTGACGGAACCCCAGTACTCGACATTAAGGCATACACCCCAGACAGAGCTGTTTCTGGTGTCAAGGTGCCTGAGTGGTATCTGAAGACGGAGCAAGTAGCTAAGAGGTACTTAGGCAGGGAGGTCAGAATATAAAAAAAGCAACGTGCTTAAGTTGGAAGTCACTTAATCAAGTACTCAGCAGTGCCTCGAAGATCTTCAGTGTTTTAAGCCCTGAACCTGTCAGAGGTATTAGTACCTCATCACCCCTACCTATTAAGCCAGCTTCAACAGCCTTTACTAAGGCAGCGTACGGCGCAGCAGAAGTAGGCTCCACAATAAAACCTGAGTGAAGCAACTCCCTCAGAGCACCCACAATGTCATCATTATCTACAAGCACTACATCACCCCTGCTCTCAAGTACAGTTTCCTTCAATTCCTTAAGTCTGGGCGGGTTAGGAACCATGATCCCGTCAGCTAGGTCTGAGGAAGTCGTGGTGCTGGGCGGTGACCCATGTACCTCCTCGTAGAGGGGCGCTACTGAAGTCCCCTGGACAGCTATGATCTTCGGAATACAGTCGAGTAAGCCCCAATTCACTAAGTCCCTGAAGCCTCTGTAAATACCTAGCATCAGGCCGCCAGACCCTACAGGAACAATTACTGCATTTCCTCTGAAGCCATTCTCATAGACCTCATAGGCTAGTGTCTTGGCTGCCTCAATAAATAGGGGGGACCAGGTATGTGCTACGTAGAATGTCTTGCTATTAATGAGGTCCATGACCTTCTTTGCTGCTCTGCCCCGAGACTTCGCTTCTATTATGTTCGCTCCAAGCAACTTACACAGTATCTTCTTCCCCTGAGGTGCTGTCTCAGGCATTACGATGGTCACGTCCAGTCCCCTAATACGTGAGTATGCAGTAACAGCAATTCCAGTATTACCTGACGTATCCTCAACCACTCTCTCAAAGCCCAGCTCTGAAGCCAGTGATATGGCTAGCGACGCCCCCCTGTCCTTGAAGCTGCCTGTCGGGTTGAGGTACTCGAGCTTGAACCAAACTTTAATTCCTGCAACATCTCTTACAATGGTGGGTGTCCCGCCCTCACCTAGCGTGACATGTGCACCAATAGGTGGCAGTGCCTTCAGGTACCTCATCATACCTCTTCTTCCCTCAATAGGCTCCCAGCGAGGACGGTACATTATGTCGAGTGGTCCCCCGCACTTAGGGCATCTCCAGAAGTACTTCCTGAGGCTGTCTACGAAACCGCACTTAGGACAGTACCACATGCTTGTATCTGCGGTCATGGCTACTACCTTCTGAATACTTTACTAAGCAATACGCTGTCATCACTTAAGTTTCTTACCTCAATACTCAGCTCCTCATCGCCTACCGTAACTAAAGCATACGTAGCTGGCCATCCTTTCTTATCGGACTTCTTCAGGTGTCCGGGATTCAGGTATACTACGCCATTAACTTTCTCTAATCTTGGTATGTGCGTGTGCCCGTGAAATACAGCATCAACTGCCTTCCTACTTACGAGTTCCTCGGGCTTAGGATCCGTAGGTAAGTCGTTCTTATGGGACTCAGGTGTGTGGGTCAGTAGGACGTACCAGTCACTAAGTTTGACCACAACCCTGTTTATGACCTCGAAATCCTTGTAGACCTCCTCAAAAACTCCGGGTACTCTGATAACCTTGAATCCCGCGCTAACTATGGGGTCCGCATCTGGTGAGTCATCACCTAAGTGAATAACTAGGTCGGGTTCCACACCCCTTAACTTACCTACTAGGAAATTGACCTGATCTAATTCACCATGCGTATCACTGACCACTATAATCTTCATTGAGAGCCCATTAATTATGATTTTACTGGAAGGTAATATACTATCTTTTCTTCAGAAACCTTAGTGCATGGTTTGAACCACACTTACCTGAGTACCCGAACCCTAAGGTAACCACATCGCCCTCCCTTAAGTTGAGCTGCCGTAACTGGCGTGATGGTATGATCTTAACTTCATGTCTAAATATGTAGGTACCGATACCCTGCGCAGGTATTCCATTGATGTACGGAATGGCTTCGGGAGTAAAAATAAGTCTGTAAGTATCGGTAAACTCTATAGTTCCTACGTCATAATCAAGAATCCTCAGGCTTTTTCCCTCATGAACGTTATGTGTTGCAGTACTATCTCCTACTACGGCACCGTACCCGTAGTGAGGTATTCCGAAATCACATACGTAGCTACGGGTTCCCAGGTCCGCTGTCAGAAAGCCGCCGTGGGCTGGCTTAACCAGGTAGTACGACTTACTGATGTATGTAACCCTGAACTCACTGCTACGTATGGGTGCGGTAGCTCTCAGAATACTCATCAACTCGGTAGTAGGTAATAACTTAATACCTCCTCTAACCCTCAGTGGGTCCTTAGAAGGCCTCACCTCGACATGCATGTGGGCTTCAGACCAAGGCCTGAAGTACCCGGAGATTACGTAATTACCTAGCTGGTCTCCGAGAAATACCTTATCACCTACGCTGACCTGAGGCCTTACATGTAGGATCTTAAGTACGCTACCGCTACCTAACTCAATTAATATTACCCAGTCAGTAGTTATGGAGTCGTCCCTGTACTTCGGTGTTGGTACTTTAATGATGTGTGATACGATTCCTTCCTCGGCAGGCATGTAGGGGTAGGGAGCATAAATATCTGCGGCATAACCCAGCACGTGGGCTGGGTAGGGTGAGTCAGTCAGGGAGAACCATGATGTATTAGATGATTTACTGTCCATAAGCAAGTATATATGTATAGGGCTGCGGCCACAGCTTCTTGCTGTTAGTACTCTAAGCCACTTCACTTTCCTCACTAAGCAATCTTTAATTACAGTAGATTCATAGAGCAGTAACTGCTGTACCTGCCCCCGGTCTGAGTCAGTGGTGTACTACTTATTAGATACTAGAAAGTATTTCCGAGAGCTTACTTTTGACTACTTCAAGTTTTTCTCTGAGTCTCCTACCCTCCTCCTCAAGCTCCCTTACTCTCTCCTTAAGCTCATCTCTTTCCCTAACCACCCTATCCAGCTCCTCCTTAAACTCCTCAATATCGCCAGCTGCACTAAGTACTGCAGCTACAGGATCTATCTGACCTTTAACCAGCATCTCGTAGGTTTCCGAAACAAGTTTACCAGCCTCAGTCTTCTTGTTGAGGTGATTCCTGATGGTTGCCTCAGACCTACCCAGTTCCTCAGCTATTTCAGTAACAGGCATTCCTGCCTTACCCCTAGCTAGTGCACCAGCAGCAACAGCTAGTGAGTCGATCCACGTAAGCCTATCTTCAGCGTTCTTTATCCTCTCAATAACGTCCTTCCTGAGCAGTGTACCTATTAGTAGGTAAGTCTCTAGCTTGTGGATATCCTGCCTTCCAACAGGCTTAACAGGTACTTCAGCCATCTTCCCTACCGTGAATACAATATAGAGAACAAAATTAATAAAGATTTGACCATCACAAGCTTCAATCAGCGTACCTTACGGAACTTAAGCATAGTTTTATGTATTACGTATGAGATTTCTTTATGGTGTAGGATTTTATGGCGTCGATAAAGGTAATCCAAACAAATAAGGCCCCTAAGCCTGTAGGTCCCTACAGTCAAGCTATAAGCGTTGATGGCTGGCTATTCGTGTCAGGGCAGCTACCGATCGATCCTGAGACAGGTAAGTTAGTTGAAGGTGACTTCAAGGAGAAGGTGAGGAGGGTTATGGAGAACATTAAGGCTATTGTTGAGGCTGCGGGAGGTACCTTAAGGAATGTGGTTAAGGTTACGGTCTACTTAGGTGACATCAGTAAATTCGATGAATTTAATGAAGTATATAGTGAGTACTTCAAGGATCACAAGCCAGCCAGGTCAGTAGTGGAGGCCGGAATACCTAAGGACGCAGGCCTTGAAGTGGATGTCGTAGCCTACATAAGCCCTAAGATACTGATGCAGATGTAACTCAGCCGCGGGCTAAACACCAATTAATTAAACTTTTATTTCCAATAACCCTCCGCTATGAGTACTTTATTGTATATGTGGCTGCAGCGCTACAAGAATTACTTACTGCATAAAAAACTTAGGTAGTGATTATTTAATATGTACTGCATGCATCAAGATCTTGGAGATGGTATTAATGGTGGACTTCTCAGGTGTTAAGAAGTTAACTAAAAAGAAGATAGATGAGTGCCTTAGAATTGCTGAAGAGGACAGGAGGTACCTAGCTACTGCAGTAGCCCTCAAGTACTACCCCCTAGCTGTGGCGAGGAGTGAGGGCTCGTACGTGTGGGACCTCGACGGCAACCGCTACATAGACTTCCTGACAAGTGCCGCAGTATTCAATATAGGGCACACCCATAGCAGGGTGGCCAGCGCAATTAAGGAGCAGGTCAGCAAGTACTTCAACTACACCATCGCGTACCTTTATGCTGAACCGCCGGTCGAGCTGGCTAAGCTGCTTATTAAGGTGACTCCAGGTACGTTCCCGAAGAAGGTGTCGTTCGGCTTCTCGGGCTCGGACTCCGTTGATTCAGCAATGAAGGTTGCTAGAGCGTACACTAAAAGACCCTACATAATATCGTACTACGACTCATATCACGGAATGACCTACGGTTCCCTATCGGCCACAGGCATAGTTAAGGATGAAGTCAAGTCAC
>JAGGUC010000166.1 GCA_021158735.1 Desulfurococcales archaeon
GCTGGCTCACATGCTTTAGCTAGGGCGGCGCACAGGAGTAAGGTAGTTAAGCCAGAACCAGTAGTGGTTGATCACCTAGAGGAAGACGGGGGAGGTGAGTAATGGTAGACTTAACCATGGTTTTGCTGGCGGTTTTCGCTGGTATTGCATTATTCTTTGCATACTTAGCCATATCTGAGCGAAACTTAGTGAGGGCCCTAATTTACTCAGCTGTTCAAAGCAGTGCATTTGCATTCATTTTTTACCTGTTAAGAGCTCCTGACATAGTACTCGTGTACGTGCCTATATCGGTCGGCATATACCCGGCTGCAATACTTTTCCTAATAAGGAAGACCAAGGAGGTGGAGGAGCCGTGAGGAAGTTCCTAACAGCTACTGCAGTCATTGTCATAGCGGTCTTATCTTCTGTAGCAGTAACTGTAGGGGGTGCACTCGGCCCTCTATTCAACGGTGTGAGGTCGCTTGCTGAGTTCTACCTTCTCAACGTATTTAATGCACATAACCGGACGCTGACAGCTATGTCTCCTGAGGCAGTTACATCTATTGTGTGGGACTACAGGGGGCTGGACACACTGTTTGAGACCGTTGTATTCTACATGGCGATAATAGGGTGTGTAGCGCTCCACAGGGGCATTGAGCTAACTAAAAGAGGGAGTGAAGTAGGCTTATCTAGGATAGTAAAGACAGTTACTAAAATTCTAATACCATTAAATATCGTCGTAGCAGCCTCAATAGCACTTCATGGGCACCTCACACCTGGCGGCGGCTTCCAGGCAGGGGCAGCGATGGCTGTCGCGCCAATAATAATTATTGTTGTCTTCTCCCGGTTCTTCCTCATGAAGAGGGGCGTAACTAAGGAGGTAGCACTGTCCTTAAGGTCGATGGGGTTGCTCGGTATAGCGCTGGTAGCGCTAATTCCGTTAGTAGCTTGGGTAACGACAGGTTCTGTTGCCTACGTAATGCAGAACCAGGTGAAGACTAATTCAAGCTTTAGTTTTCCTGCTTATATTGGTGGATCCCTAGTCTCAGGGTCGTTAATATGGTACAACATCTTTGAATTCCTAGCTGTGACATTCGGATTTACGATAGTCTTTCTGCTACTGTCGGTGGATGAGGAGACCGTGAGGAAGGTGCTCGGAGGTGATAAGCATGAGTGATGCTACAATAGATTTATTTCTAAGCAACTTCATACTAATAGCAATTATTGGAACTATAGCTGTGTCACTCTATGGTATAGTAGCTAAGCCTAACTTAATTAAGAAGATAATAGCATTAACGATATTTACAGATACAGCAAATGTAATAGCGATACTCATCGGCTTCAGGAGACCGCCTTCAGTACCTCCAGTATTCACAGGTGCTCTAACCAGGCCCCCTACACTAGAGGAATTAAGGGCGTTTGCGAGCTCGGCGGTGGACCCGCTACCGCAGGCACTGGTTCTAACAGCCATAGTCATAGGCATGGCAGTTAACCTACTGATAATCTTTATCACACTCCAAGTGTTCAGACTTTACGGCACTGTCGACATGAGGAAAGTTAGGGAGTTGAGGGGGTGAAGGACAGTGGTCAGAAGACTAGTAAAGGCGGTAACGCCGGGAATTGTTGCCTTCCTGACATACGTGGTCTTCTCAGGTAGTATAAGACCTTATGACGTTGTGACGGGTATCATAGTATCGGTCATAGCTGGCATCATAACGGCAGAGCTGCTGGTGATGTCGCCTACAAAAGCCTTAAATCCGATTAGGCTGTTTTGGCTTATAGTTTACGGGCTGTATTACTTAATAATAGCAGAGTCCAGGGCGCACTTCGACGTAGCTAAGAGAATAATTAATCCTAAGATGCCGATTAAGCCGGGCATAGTGAGGGTGCCGTTCAGTGTAAAGACAGACTACGCAATAACATCAATAGCGAATTCAATAACCAACACACCGGGTACTGTAGTAGTAGACCTGAATACTGAGAAGCAGGTGTATTACGTGCACTGGATCGACGTTAAGGCGCCAGACCCCAGGACAACGTTTGAGCACATATCAAAGATGTTTGAGCGATTCATTAAGAAGGTGTTCGAATAGGGGTGAGATCATGTATGCATCAATAGGATTCATAACACCTTTCCTGGTGGCGGTCGCGTTCTTCATTCCGCTCCTTACATTACTAACAAAAAGAAAGATAATATTTGATTCACTAGTAATTATAGCTACACTCACAGCTACGGTATTAACTTGGTATAACTACTTCCTCGTAAAATCTGCTGAGGAGCCTATCGTATACACTTTCGGCGGCTGGCCACCTCCAGTAGGCATTGTTTATGAGGTTGATGAACTCTCAGCTATCCTCGCTATAGTGACATCAACAATAATGTTTCTCGTTGGGCTTTACAGCATCTGGTACCTTAAAGATGCTGAGGGCTTCGAGTGGTTCTATACCCTATACCTAGGACTTGAGGCGGGTATGATAGGGTGTATATACACAGGCGATGCCTTCAACTTATTCGTCATGCTTGAAGTAATGTCTGTATCCGCTTATGCTCTAGTAGCGTTCTACAGGTCATCTAAGGAGGCTGTAGAAGCCGGTATTAAGTACGCAATAATAGGTGCAGTATCAACAACTGTATACTTCATTGCACTAATGTTCATTTATGGAGCGTTCGGCACTCTAAACATGGCTGAGCTAGCAGCAAGGGTAAGGTCGCTGACCTCATTTCCATTATTCACTGGTGGGTTCTTAACTTCGCCCCCAGCTAACATCAGTCTGGCAGCAAGCATAGCGCTAGCTCTATCACTCTGGGCTTTTACGTTTAAAGCTGCTCTCTTCCCTAATCACTTCTGGCTACCTGATGCTCACCCAGCAGCACCTACGCCTGTCTCAGCAATACTTTCAGGTTTAGTAGTTAATGTAGGAGCTTACGCGATCATAAGATTCTTATACACTATACTTGGGTGGGACTCAATGAAGTCCATATCATCAGCTGTTTCTTCAGCTGCAGCAATACTCGTAGTATTAGGTGGTGCCTCAGCATTGATTGCTTCAGCCCTAATGCTCGTTCAGAAAGACATTAAGAGGTTAATAGCGTACAGTACGATACTACATTTAGGCCTCATTGTGTCCGCAGCAAGTCTGGGGACCAATACAGGGCTTGCTGGAAGCATGTACCACATAGTAACGCATGCGGTGGGCAAGGCACTGCTCTTCCTCACCGCAGGTGTAGTGATAAAGATTGTTGGCTCAAGAAACATAGATGATATAGCTGGGGTAGCTAGGAAGGCGCCACTAACAATATTCGCTATGGTGGTTGCAGTATTCTCGCTTGTCGGTATACCACCGTTCGGAGGCTTCTTCAGTAAGCTAGTTTTATATCAGGCATACATCACATCACCTCATGTTTACATGGTTGCTGTACTTCTAATATCGTCTGCTTTAGCGTTACTGGCTTACACTAAGATTCTCTATGTCGCATGGTTCAGGTACCCGGTAAGAGAGTTTAGGGTTGAGCGCGAGAGTCCCTTACCCACAGCGACCTTGATTACTATGGCTATAATCCTAGTACTTCTGGGAATTCTTTCACCCATAATTTACGAGAGGGCATTCATGTCTGCAGCGTACTCAGTCACTAATTATTTAAGCTACGTTAGCTCAGCTCATAAGGCACTCGCATCATACTTAACTTCACTGGTGGGAGGTGGATGAGAAAGTGCAGGTAATATTAGATCCATTCACGCTCATGCTGGTTATGTCCACGGGCTTCTTGGTACTTACCTGTATATTCGCCGGCATAATGTATCTTATAGTATCAAGGAAGGTTAGAGTAACAAGTGCTTACTTATGCGGCGAGGATGAAAGAGACTTCAGTAAGTCACTATCTCCTGGAGGTTCACCTATGTATTGGGGGGCTACTGAAGTACTCAAGAAGTGCCTAAAGACACTGAGGGAGAGCATACACACGGGCTTCATCGATGA
>JAGGUC010000018.1 GCA_021158735.1 Desulfurococcales archaeon
CTAAGACGTTCGATACCGTTAATGATGACTTCATGTGTCAGTTAATACCCTGTTTACTCAGCTCAATTAACTTAGACTTTACCTTACTGGTGAAGTCACCTAATTCTGAGGGGTTTAATGGCTTAATTGACTTAAATACAGGTATACTTAGTTTAGAATATAGATTTAGAATTGGTATTGGATCACCTCTACCACCTCTGAGTTTATTCTGAACCAGATTTTTGACCACCCCGTACGATATTTTCGGTCAGTACAACTCCATGCAACTCCTATAAAACCTTACTTCCCCTCTGGCAATAAATTCATGCAGGAGCTTAATTTAATTAAATTAATTTCAGGAACAAAAGCACATACCCCACCATGACGGACTCATGCTCCAAACCTGCAGTACCTCTTGATATTCATTATCTCAGCCGCTCCAGCAGTGCTTACTCCATACACTATGAGGTCCCTTCCCAGCTCTTTAGCTCTGTCGTAGATCGCCCACAGTGTTGAGTTGATGAGGGAGCTCCCCGTGACTAGCACCAACTCCACCACCTCCATCAGCTCGAAGTTCCTTAAATGGTCGAGAATCCTAACACCAGACACCTCCTTACCCACGTTTTCAGGGTTCATGTCAGTAATAAAGAATTTCCTGAGCTTCCTGGCCAGCGCCCTAGCCATAGCTGGCTGATACCCTATAAGCAGTACTGACACCCCACCGTACTCACTCAATATGAACCCAGCCAGTTCTTCAGCACACCTAACGGGCTCCTCCCCTCTACAGTGGACTGTCCTGTCAGTGAGTCCTAAGTACCTCATCACAGCATTTAAACAGCCATAGAACACAGACCTCTCACTTATTGACTTGAGTTCGAGCTCTATGACATCAGAGAGCTTCAGGCTGCCGCTGAGTGGCGAGGATGTAAATACATGGGCTCTAGCACCCCTGAAGACGCACTCCATAATCACCTCCCTACCCCTAGCTATTGCGTACTCTCTGCTTGGAAGCCTAAACCACTCCGGGGGAATAACCTTAAATTCGACAGCACCTGAGGCTGAGGAACTAACGCTTGCCCTCGCCGTAACTTGCTCATCCCCTAATCTATGCTTGCTGATTAAGCTCCTGAAGTACTCCCTGATTACTTCATCGTACGTACTGGACAAGTTACTCACCTAGTGGAATTGCCTCACTCACTCTTAAACTAACTACTTCACCTAACCTAAGCTGGATCGGTGTCACCGCATATATCACGGCATCACCCAACCTAACACCGACCCTGAAGTACGCACCTGACTTCCGGACGCTTACAATCTCCCCCCTCAGCCAGCCCTTCCTACAAATCTTGACAGCGGTAGCTGGGATAAGCACTCTTTTAAATTTCCTCAACCTACTTACGCAGTGCACGGGGATCTTGAACCCATTGAGTTCAGCGTAGCACAAGCCCTCACCGTAATGAGACCCGTCAACCTCAATAACTGACCCCAGCCAGTACCTGATGTCCTCAGGAACCTCCACAGTACTTAAATCCGAGAGCCTGCCAGAGAATAAGAGCCTGCCACCCCACAGGATGTGGAGTTTCTCAGCATTAACTATAGCCTTCTCGACAGTATGGGTTACTAGCAGCACGGTCCTACCTAATCTCTTCACAGTCATCATTACCTCCTGCTCCACAGCTGCCCTAGTTTCAACATCTAGGTTGGCGAACGGCTCATCAAGAAGAAGTACTTTGGGGTCTACTGCCAAGGCTCTAGCAAGTGCGACTTTCCTTGCCTCACCACCACTTAGTGTCGCTGGGTACCTATTAGCTACTGACTCAAGACTAAGCATTTCTATTAACTCCGCAACCCTTTTCCTTACGTAGTCCTCACTGAATCCCCTCACCCTCAGACCGAAAGCTATATTGTCCCATACGGTCATGTTTGCGAATAACGCATTATTCTGAGGTACGTATGAAACCCCCCTCTCATAAGGCGGTAGCTCGTCAATGCAATCACCATTAAAGCATACACTACCGTCATACACCACTAATCCAGCAATAACCTTAAGTAATGTTGTTTTCCCAGCACCATTAGGACCAATAATGACTGAGAGCTTCCCTGAGGGAAATGAAGTGCTCACAGACTTGAGTATGAAGTTCCTCACAGACTTAAGGGTAACCTCGACCATCTGAGCTCACCCACCCACCTACTGCTGAGCTTCCTCTCTATGAGGTCGAATAACTGGACTATGGCTAGAGTCGTTAGTGCGAGAACTATAACCACAGCTATCAGTTTACTCGTATCTATGGTTGTGGCGTACACCATAGCCAGATATCCCAGCCCTGAGGATAGGGCAATCATCTCAGTAACGAACACCGTCTTCCACGCCATAACTGCCTCAGTCTTAATTAGTGGAATGACCTTTAATAATGCCTGAGGTAGAACTACCTTAGTGAATACCGTACGGGGTCTGGCACCCAATACCATGGCTACATCGACTTGTTCTCTGTCAACTGTTCTCAGTGCATTGATCATGCCGTACAGTACTGGCGGGAAGGAACAAAGAAATGAAGCAGTTACTGGTAGCTCGAACTCTTTAATACCTACCCATACGATCAGGATAGGTACCCAGGCGACTGAGGGAACAGCGAAAAATAAGGTGGCTACTGGCTGAATGTAGTTATGCATGGACCTAATTGAGAAGATGACTCCGAGTCCTATCCCTCCGGCGAGGCCGAGGATAAAGCCTGCAAGCGCTCTTGCCGCCGTTAAGCTGTAGTTTACTGCTATTAAGTATGCGCTGTTTAAATTCATGAATACTCTGGCGATATCAGTCGGTGCTGGGACGAGGGCTCGGGGAGCAGTACCTAACTCAGCAATCAGCTCCCACAGAAGCAGGAACGTACCTAAGGACACGAGTACTTGGAACTTCCTCACCAGCTATCCCCCAACTCCTGCGGCCCTAGTTCAGTCACTAAGTCTGTAGCATTAAGTCTGTTGTAAAGGATGCCGTGCTCGTACATGAAGTCTATGTATTCTTGAATTTCTTTGATATTTAGTGTTGTGTTCCAGTCAAGCATTCTTATCGAGTGCTCAGCAACTGCTACACTAACGCCGAGCACCTTGGAATCTACTAATGCTGTGTAGCTTAAGTTATGCCTGATGCTTTCTACGCCCTCATGGGTTACTTGAATTAACTTCTTGACGAGTTCTGGATGTGCTTTCAAGAACTCACTGTCGACAACCAGGTAGCTTCCAGGCATGTCAGGCCAAACATCCTGACTCCTGACTAATACCTTAAGACCTTTTGACTCTGCTACACTAGCGTAGTGCTCAGATAATGCCGCAGCATATACCTCCCCACTTAGAAGTGCTGAGAGGAGAGTTGCAGGAGACATGAACTTAATTGCCTTGAACTTAATGTGGTATACATCCTCAATTTTCAGCAGTAGGAGGTAGCACGGACTCCCTTTACCAGGTGAGTAGATGATGGCTTCATTTAAGTCTTCAATACCCCTAATCCTACTCGAGTTCACCACCAGTGCGTAGCCGTGATTATGAACCTTAGCAACTATTTTTACAGGTATGCCCTTATCAATAATTAATAGTGCAGGCCCGAGGCAGGCCCACCCGACCTTAACATCGCCTCTGGCTAGTGCAGCAGCAAGCTCCAGACCTGTTCTGAACTTAAGAACACTGCCTACATTAATTCCGTACTTGCTGAACACACCGTTATGTAAGGCTACCCACACAGGGGTTGCATGAGTATTAAACTCCACCCCTAAACCCACACTATATAAGGCTTCACTACTACTGAGTAACTGTAGTATGACATAAGATACCGCAGAAACAGCAAGCACTAGTACTATGACAGTGACTATAATCCGTGCTTTCATCTCGGCCCCCTGTAAATGCTTTATATTACATTATAAGCTTAAATGTAATCTAATTCATTTACAATGTAGAAGTAACATACTTAAGCTTTAGTTAATATAACAAAACTGAGATACCTTAGTGTCAGTGATGAGTTATGGGTAGACGTAAGTACGGCTTACTCACTGAGAAACAGTACCTGGTGCTTAAGCTAAGGCTCCAGGGACTTACGCAGGAGGAAATAGCTAAGATGCTTAATACTACGAGGGAGAACATCTCAATTATTGAGAGGAGGGCTAGGGACAATATTAGGTTGGCTGAGGAAACGCTGAATGCTTACAAGGAACTCTTAGCTGCTGGTGAGGTAGTCATTAAGCCCGGCACCCACTTGGTAGAAGTGCCGAAGCTAGTTATAAGCAGGGCTGACGAACTAGGGATCAAGCTGAGGGCCAACTTCACTATGTTGTACGATGAAATAAGGTACGGTGCTGGAGACTGTATTAGCGGGACAAGGGTAGAGAAACCTATTAAAGTACTCATCTTTAAGGACGGGTCATTCGATGTAGTACCTATTAAGCAGTAGTCCTGCTACACCAGGTGACCTACTGCTAAGGTTATTTACTTCACTCGCGGTAGTATGTAGAAGGTGATTAGGTGTGTACGAGTACGACCTATTCAAGTATGTTGACTTAAGAACTGTTAATAAGCTGATATTGGAGAGCACTAGCCCGCTGGAGGCGGAGGTGGTTGATGTTAGCGACTGCACCGGGAGAGTTCTGGCTGAGGACATCACGGCCAGCTATGATATTCCTGAGCGCGACATATCTCATGTGGATGGCTTTGCTGTCAGAGTACAGGACATTCGTGACGTGCCTATGAAGCTGAAGGTCGGTGAAGGTGTGGTTAGGGAGGGGACAGCTGTTTTTGTTAGAACTGGTGAGCCCGTGCCTGAACACGCTGACGC
This sequence comes from Desulfurococcales archaeon, assembly GCA_021158735.1. Taxonomy (GTDB): domain Archaea; phylum Thermoproteota; class Thermoprotei_A; order Sulfolobales; family NBVN01; genus B83-G16. The sequence continues at coordinate 4,799 of JAGGUC010000018.1, forward strand.
TGTAATACCTGTCGAGGCCGTGAGGGTTGAGGAAAACCACGTGATCATATATTACAGGCCTAGTAAGGGCTCGGAGATCATTCCACGGGGAGTTGACTTCAGAGCTGGTGAGGTGGTGCTTAGGGCGGGTCATGAGCTTAGGCCTCAGGACGTTAAGTTACTTATTGACTTAGGGTATGATAAGGTGCGGGTGTACAGGAAGCCCAAGGTACTGGTCGTTCCTACTGGAAGCGAGTTTGTTGAGGGTCTGAGGAGGGAGTCCTCAAGTGCCTTCATTAAGGGTGTGGTGAGTGCTTATGGTGCTGACTGCCACGTCAGCGAGGTACTCCCAGATGATCCTGCAGTAATAGCTGATGCTGTGGTTGATGGGTTGAGAGTGTATGATGTAGTAGCTACGATAGGTGGGGCGTCCATAGGTCAGAAAGATTACTCGTGGAGGGCTGTTAAGTCAGTAGGTATTGACGGACCTTACTTCCGGGGCATTAAGGTCGTGCCGGGGAGAGTGACGAGCTTAGCTATAGTGAAGAGGAAGCCAGTAGTGCTCCTACCCGGATTTATTGAGTCAGCTTTTACTGCCTTAGTCTATGTTTTGCTACCGCTTATTAGGAGGTTAAGCGGTGTGCCTGACATAGTGGCTTACAGATCGATAGCTACAGCAGTGGTTGATGAGGATGTGGATCTCGGCACATTTGGAAGGAAGTATAAGTCATTCCTTAAGGTAAGGTTCGTTAAGTTAGTGAGGAGAGACGGTCTGTATACTGCCGAAGTAACTAAGACCGTGAGCTTCATGCTGTCACCGCTAGTGAAGACTAGTGGCTATATTGAGGTCCCACCAGGTGCGACTGGAGTATGTGCTGGTAGCAGTGTAACTGTTTATGGTGTCAAGGGTGTTTTCAGCTAATTACTTCATTAGTAATGTACGTTAGAAGTTAATCAGCTTCCTGAACTTCTCTACATACTCCTCGAAGGTCCCCACATGTTTCAGCCATCTGCCGTAGTCAACCAGAGCTTTAATCACCCTAGCTGCTCTCTCAGGGGATAAGTACATGGGTATCCCCATCTCCTCAGCCTCTCTCGAGAATCTTGCCGTGTAAGTGCCTCCAGTTGCCACACCCACAACAGGTATTGGTGTGCTCAGCTCCTTATTCACCTTTCTAACCCTTTCAATGAACTTCCTGTTGAGTTCTCCACTAATCCCCGGTACCATATAGTATGGCAGCCACATAATTGCGTTTACCTCACCCGACCTCATGAGGACCTCAACAGCCTCAACCAAGTGCTCGTCTCTAGCAGAACCAGTTACATCCACTGGATTATAGGGTGATGCAATAGGGAGTAAGATTTTCCGTAACTTCTCAATTGTTGCGTCACTGAGTCTGGGCACCTTAAGACCTAAGTCGCTGAGTGCGTCAGTAGCCATGACTCCCGAGCCTCCACCCACCGTGAGTACGGCTACTCTGTCACCTCCCGCAGGCGGCTGCATCCCCATAGCCATACCTACATCGA
>JAGGUC010000061.1 GCA_021158735.1 Desulfurococcales archaeon
CAGAAACTCCGTGCTTGAACCACGCTAGCTTTCTGGGCTCCCCTACCCCGCTCCACACGAATATGCCAGAACCTTTTTCTTTTTCTGATGCACCACGCCTGCTCGAGAACGCTAGTAACCTGCCTGAAGGACTCCACCGGGGGAGTGAGTCACCCTCACCAACAAGGAATGCTGAGGATCCGTCGCTCCTCAGAATATGTACTTCAGTGAGTACCTTATTCTTGCCTAGGTCGCTCCTGGTGACAGTAAGTGCTATGTCGCCTTTAGTAGAGACTCTAACCTCATCAATATACGTAATGCGGAGAATATCATCTACTGTGAGTTTTCTTTTGCCCAAGTTAAATACCCATTATTAGAGTTACTTAATTATGCTTAATTAATGCTAGGTCATTACTTATGCTGCATAATAGCCGATTTACAAAACTCGTGCAGTGGGCACTCACCGCAGCGGGGATTCTTAGGCAAGCAAATAAGTGCGGCTAAATCCATAAGTGCTAAATTTATCTCTCTTGCTGACCCGCACTTCACAAATTCTTCAACAATACTTAACACTACGGGGCTTATACCGCTGTATTTATTCTTGAGTCCAGCTACCCTGCTAACCACCCTTGCTACCACAGCATCTACAACTGGCACAGGCTTTCCGTAAGCAAAGCAGGCGACAGCACTAGCTATGTACATCCCCACACCCTTAATCTTCATTAGCTCACTAGGATCCGCCGGGATGCGCCCACCGTACTTTCTGAGAATCTGTGTTGCTATTTCCTTAAGTTCCCTAGCGCGGATATTGTAAAGCCCTAAAGGCTTGAGGAAATCCGCCAGTTCCGAGGCTTTAGCCCTCGCTAGAGAAGCTATATTTGGGTACTTTCTAAGGAAGTCTGTGTAAATTAAATTGACTTTGTATGCATTAGTTCTCCTTAATAAGACAGCAGCTACAAAAACTCTATATGGGTCGCTCGTACACCGCCAAGGAAATTCGCGCTTGTTCTTCCTCCACCACTTTAGTAATCTACCAGTAATTTTCCTATAAGGCAGGGTATCTTCAGACCGCATTAAGGTAACACCAGCCACGCAATTTAGTTGCAAGTGATTTTATAGCTATAGTGCCCTTAGATAAGGATGCGTAAAAGTTCTCCAGTCTCTGAACAATAAAAATTATTTACTTAGGTAACTTAGTCATCTGCGGCGACGCGCGTGAGCACGGACGGGGCATTAAGGGAATAGCTTTAGCATTCATAGATGGCTGGAAGGAGGAGTATCATGAGTATTTAGAAGCGATGGAGCGTAATTTACTGCCGGGGGTCGTCATTGCACATAATACCTTGTCGTCGGCGTCTGAACTAGCTCACTATTTGAGGAAAGTCTTTGGCCTGGGTTACGTGTCTATTACGGTAGCTACCGACCCTTCAGGGATTACCGTAACGGTGCGTACTAAGGCTAGTTCCTGAGCTTACGGACTACTTGAGCTTTTGAGTCAGTATGACTTCCTTACTGATAACTTCGTGGGGGTACCTATCTAAGTACTTCATGTATAGGTGCTCATCTATAAGTAAGATCAGTTTTCTGAATTTGAGATCAGTTGCTACAGAGGCTAAAGTATCGATGACTTCGGGAATGATGTCGGTCTCCTTCACCCACAGTGAAACTCTCCCTTTACTCCTATTGCCCCACATGCTCTCTAATATAAAATACGCGTCCATGCCCGGTAAGCATCCTTCAATACTGACTATTCTACCTACTTCAACAGCGTACTTCCACCTGCTCTTAATCCAGGCAGTAAATGAAGAAAAATTCTGAGAGCAACAAATACCATATCCTTAAGTAAGCTGTACTTTCCTGGGAATTCCTGAATCTTAACCTGAGGAGAACTTGAACCAGGCAGCTTACCCAGTTTCAGCTCTAGATTAATGACTATGTAAGCAGTATGTACTAGACCGCACTTTCTGTAAAAACCTACGGCCTCCCTCACAGGCCAGACGCTGAGTGTATTACATTCATGTTCTTCAGCGATTCCCCTGGCTTTATTAATGAGTGACCTGCCAACACCGACTCCCCTAAAATCCCTATGTACCTCAAGAACATCAATGAATGCGGTCCTGCCTAGGACCTCTCTCTCCTCACCTACATACAGCTCAAGCTCACCAACTACCCTACCATTTAATTCCGCGACTAGAGGGTACTGACCATGCGTGAGTAAGTAGTTAATATGCACGGCAAAGGTCTCCACACTTATCCAGGGCCCTCCTTGAGACTATTGTTTATCAACAGTGAGATTCTCATACTCTGCCTCCTCACCTCTTCGACTTACCCACTTGCTCACACTCGAGCAGTATACCTTCACAATGTCTTGAACGTCGTTAAGCATAGCTAACCTGACTTCGGCCACAGCTCAACCACTACTGCTGGATTGCTGAAGGCAGTTACCTCTACTCCGGGAGCTGAGTTGATTAGTCCACATAGTATAATTAACTAGTTACGTACTTATGTATTATGGGGCTAGCAGACGTCAGTGACTCCTCACGTACTGGAAGCCAACTCGTTCTGTATTAGTGTAGGGAGGTGTTAGGTATGTCGAACCTTAAAATTGCTCTTATTTCCAGGCTCCCGCCTGCTAGGTGCGGTATAGCCGAGTACACCAGCATGCTTGCTGAAGCACTACTCCGCAACCTCGACTACAATGAGATCACGTTGGTGGGTACTCGCGTTAAGGAGGGTCTGAGGCATTACGTAGAGCCGTACTCAGGGCTTGAGGTGTGCCAGTCTTTCAGCGAGGACGGCGGGTACGGAGAGATCATTGAATGCCTGAAGGAGAAGGGTTTAAGGAGAGGGTCAGTAGCCCACATACAGCATGATTACGACATCTTCAGGGATAATGCTGAATTCATGAGCTTAGTAAGGAAGCTGAAGGAAATAGGGGTAAGGGTCGTAATTACAATGCATACAGTAGCACATGCTCTCAAAAGCCCCGAGTACGTGGTATTTCAGAGAAAACTGAGTGAGGTAGTTGACGCGGTGATAGTGCATAGTAGATTACAGGAATTCGAGCTAATAGCTCAGGGTGCTGACCCCAGGAAGATCGTGGTGATACCTCACGGCACACTCCTTAATCCATTTACTAAGTACGACAAAGTTAGGTTGCTGGAGGGATTAGGTGTAGACTCTCCTGAGGACCTAGCTGAGAGCACATTAATTACTGTCCCAGGACTGATAAGACCTGTTAAAGGGCTTGAGGTCTTCATAAACGTGTTCAAGCACATCAGATCTAAGTATGACGTCAGATTCCTCCTCATAGGGTCGCCGCAAGGACAGGGGTATGAATACTTGAGGAAGCTGGCACCCGTACTAAGTAAGCTCGAAGGGGCAGTATTCATGAATAAGTTCCTATGGAGGAATGAGCTACTGGCGTATTTAGCTTCAATAGATATAGCAGTATTCCCGTACAGGGACAC
>JAGGUC010000029.1 GCA_021158735.1 Desulfurococcales archaeon
ATTAAAAATATTAATTTTCCAGGTTTATCGGAAGTGTATAAATATTTTAACAAATTTTATTTATACTTTATCTAATGGTATTATTGTCTTCTACTTTAAGTAATCACAAAAGAATACTAGTATTAGGTATTAGAAATGGCGTTGCCGGATAAGCTGATAGCTAATTTCATATGCTGTATTAAGGACTCAAGCATTCAGGTACAGCCTGCTGGTGTGGATCTCACTGTATGCAAGGTCTACGCCTTTACCTCGCCAGCATACATAGGTTTTAAGGATAGGAAGCTTGCTGGGATTAGAGAGATAGAACCAGTTAATGGTATTTGGCGTTTGGGGCCAGGTGCGTATAAGGTAATGTTTAACGAGGTTGTAAAAGTGCCCAATGATGTTGTTGGGCTCTGCTTTCCCAGGTCATCGCTTCTCCGTTCCGGAGTGATCTTCACATGCACTGTCTGGGATCCCGGTTATGTCGGTAGGGGTGAAGGTCTTTTAACCGTTCTTAATCCTCAGGGGTTGGAACTCGAGGTTAGTGCGCGAGTAGCTCAGCTCGTATTCATTAAGTTAATGGAGAAGCCTTCTAGAGTATATGAGGGGGCGTACAAAGGTGAGAACATTTAGCTACGATACCGGTATTGAATTAAATGAACAGCAGATATGCAGGTCATCAATAGTTTTTAGCAGTATGCTCAGTAAAATAAAGTTAGACCAATTTACAGACTCTCGATATTACCCGCCTTCAGGCGATGATTTCGAGAATGTAGCTAGGTACTTCATATTCATGGTTGCTATAGACCACAGAACTAGTAGGTACGGTGACTTTGAAGGCTACGTTGACGGTGGGTTTTATCATGGGGCTGACCTGCTATATCGGTTAGGTAAGTTAAAGTATGATGAGGATCCGGACTTCTTCAGCCCCAAGTTTATGGCTAATATAAGTGTTGATGATGTGAGGAGGTGGCTTAGAGCTAGGGGTAAGAAAGGATGTGATGTGGTTATTTGGGACCCAGATGTGCGGGCTCTGCTACTGAGAGATTTAGGCAGTAAGCTTAACAGGTATTTCGACGGCCACGTATTAAAATTGATTAGTCTGAGTAGAGGATTTCTTAAATCAAACACAACTTATGGCTTCATTGACAGATTAAAGTGCTTTATAGCTTACTCCGACCCGTTAGAAAAGAAATCGTACCTACTGGCTAAGTTCTTAAGCAGGCGCGGGATACTCACTTACTCAGACAGAGAACATGCTGAGGTCCCTGTAGATAACCACTTGACCAGAATAGCACTGCGGTTAGGTCTTCTTAGACTGCCTAAGCAGGTTCTGAGAAAAATCCGTGAAAAAACCCACTTCACAAGGAGCGAGGACTTAGTGATTCGGTATGCTGTTAGGTTGGCATTCAAACTAGCTTCAAGGGTCACTAACACTGACCCGCTAATACTAGATGACCTGCTGTGGCTATTTGGTAGGCACTGCTGCACTAGGAGAAGCCCGGTATGTATTGCAAAATGTAGCGGGAAGTGCTCATCATTAAACCTATGTAGTGATGGGTGCCCCCTAGGGAATATCTGCCCCAGCAACGCGAGTAGTGATATATTGAGCGAGCACTACTATGTTGACACATACTACTATTAACTAGCTAAACTAATAATTAGGTACGTGACGATACCTTTAATTCTTATTACAACTCTGATACTTAGTTGGGGAGGTGCGTGGACTGTAGGGAAGTACTAAGTAAGGTTAATAGCTTGGATAGTGAGGGCAGTAAAGTGCTGAAGTACTTCATACGCTACAGGTCCATCGGTGAGTTGCTTGCGCTGAGAGAGCTGAGAGGTCTTTACGGTATTAAAGATCCTGCTAAAGTAATTGGGCACTTGCTAGACCTAGGACTTCTGGAGCGGGGGTTGGGCTGCTACAACATATCCGCGAATGTAGTTAAATGCCTGAAAAGCTAGAATAAAGTTACGTGGTGCTATCTTAATGGCCAAGTTAAGGAGGAAAGTACGTGCGTACCTGCAGCTCGTGAGGCTCCATAACTTAGTAGCTACAGCAGTATCCACACTCATAGGGTACCTGGCTGTAGCCGTTTCCTTGGTCAACCCTAGCTTAAATCCCGCTGCACCGCTATCTACAGTCGTACTGGTAGCAGCTGGGAGCTACGCGATTAATGACTACTTCGATGTCGAAGTTGACAAGGTAAACAAGCCGTACAGGCCCATACCCTCTGGTATTGTAGGGAGGAATGAGGCACTAGTGCTCTCTATTATTTTAATAGTAGCTGGTGTTTCTCTTGCTACCTTCTCTGGTCCTACTTCACTTACTTTCGCATCATTAAATACTATCTTACTCATTCTGTATTCATACAGAATTAAGGAGTTAGGTGTCCCAGGAAACATCGTCATAGGTTTTGGGGGTGCTGCATCCATAATTTACGGTGGACTAGCCTTAGCCGAATACGTGGGCGTTTTAGACAGAGTTACATCCACATACATACCTGCACTTTACGCTTTCCTACTGCTGCTGTCGCGGGAGATTGTTAAAACTATTGAAGACTACGTAGCGGATGCTGTAAGAAATGTTAGGTCACTTCCTAGAATTATAGGGCCGATTAAATCTGCTTTTACTGCTGTTGCACTCCTAGCCCTAGTGATTGTGCTGTCACCGCTACCCTACGTACTTGCAGGATACGGAACAACATATCTCTCCCTAACTGCCGTAACTGACTGTGTAATAGTGTACTCTATGCTGAAGCTTATTAGCAGGGAGTTCCGTAGCAAGCCCGAGATTGTTGCAGGTAGGGTGAGGGCTTACTTGAAGCTAGCAGTATTTATAGGTTCACTAGCATTTCTCACGGACCTGCTGATCAGGTTCTTTGCTACGATTCACTTCTCAACTTAATAGTCATTACCTCCTGATCCAGTAGACCAGTATAAATTACTCTGACAATTGCTTGCTTCTGCTTAACCGGTACATTATATTCCTTAGCGACCTCTTCACCTGGTTTTAGAGCGTTGATCACGTCCCTAAAGAATATCTCGCCAGCTGAAAGGCATGCTATGATAACATTCCTAGCTATCACATCACCTGAGTTCCTGAGCCTTATAGCTAGTTTGCCTTCACTTAGGCTCGCCTCCTCAACACTTACTTTAGGTCCATTAACTAGTAATTTATACACTAATACGTTGTGGATCCTTACATCTCTTGGGTAGTAGGTTAATGACGTATCCCTATGTAACAGGGTAACGTTGTTTTTGCTTCCTAAGCGGACGTTCTTAATACTTATCTCCTCTACACCCACGATCCCGTCAATGGTATGTACTTTCCTGCCATTAATTGCTACATCCACTACCGCCTTCCTTGATGGCATACTTAACGTTATCAGCGCCTTACCTGCACCATCTCTACTGCTCATAGGTGCTTCAATACTCACACTTTCTGATGGCTTCAAACCCACCTGCCCGGCCTTAAATATTACCTCAGTTCTAGCATTCTCCAGGGGGGCGATCCCGAATATGGTAACTGACTCGATACTTACTGCCTCAGAGGACTCACACTTGACAGATAGTGTATAGCGCCCCACCTCAGATAGCAGTTGACTTACATCGAAAACCTGTATCGCATACACGCCCTCCTCCCATTCCTCAAGTAGTTGGGGTTTGAATTCTCTTACTAAAGTAACTCCATTGAGCATCACCTTCCACAATATGTTCTTTGGCACTGACTTACACAGTACCGATAGTACTAAGAAGGCTGTACTGAGGTTGTTATCTATGGAGAAGACCGTGTAACCAGACCTGGGGTTGCCGTACCCGCCTAGTACTAGTGGATTAGAAATTGTTGTGTAGTGGATTAGTCCTTGAACTTCATCGTTTAGGTACTCTATGAGGTTGCCCCTAGGCATAGCGTCACCTGTTAGCTAATGATTTATACTCCTTAAAATAAATTTGGTGAGTCTTAAAGTACTTAAGACATGTGAGTACTTAATCTTACTGTTGCCCTGGAACTCGTTGTCCCTAGGGCCTCACTCACAACCTAGTATTGAGCTAAAACCTACTTAATACCTGCCTATGTCCTTGGGTGCTAATCTCGTGAGTGCCTTAAGTGCTAGTAGCCTTTCTTTACTGCCTAGTTCTGCTGATTTAATTATTTCTTGTAGTTCATGAATTACTCTTTCAGCAATTTCCTTCTTAACAGGATATGGTATTCCGTCCTTTCCCCCTATTGCAAAAGCGTACTTAAATGGACTGAAAGGCACTGTCTCAGGATCGCTCAGGGGTGGTGGCTCCCTATATATCAACTCCGAGATCAAGCTCAGAGCCCTGAGGGTCTCCGGACCAACCCTAGTTGACAGCATTACCTCACTGATGCCCCTCGGCCTTACCTCATAAGCCTCCTTCAGAATTCTAAGTAGCCTGTTAGTGAGTTTTACTGGCCTATAGTAGGGCACTCTAGCATTTATGGTTCTCGGCGGTCTTATGTCAAGTAATGTCTTATTACCTCTGAGTACTGCATTAACTACTGCGAGATCCTTCTTTATCTTCTCAGGCTTCTCATTAATTAGATCCACAATAATGCTCCTAGTACTTACCGATTTTTCGTGGGTTAGGTTCAGCGGTGTTAGCCTAATATCTGACGCCACACCTGAGTGAGGCTCAAGCGTAACATCATTACTCACATACCAGGCTAGGTGATATCTTCTGGCAAACCTTAACTCAGTGTTCATTCCCTGCTGTATAATTACCCACCTGCCGCTGTCATCAAAAATAAGTGCGTGATGGTAGAGAGTGAAGCCGTCTTGAAGAAGTACTGAGTCTGCTTTTGCCCCGAGTTTAGATATTTTAACTAGTTCGTTGATTTTACTGCTGCTTAAGCCTACCTTCTCACCATACCTCACTAACTCCTCAGGGGTTTTACGTGAGAGAAGGCCCTTACCTCCTGCTACTCTAACGTTAATGTTCAAGTTGTCTAGTACTTCCTTCAAGATCGCGGTAGTTACTGTTGTTGAACCGCTGCTGTTCCAGTCCATACCTATTATGTTGTTGAATGCCTGGAACCAAAGTGGATTCGAGAGTCTTTCGAGTAGTACCTTACTGCCTAGGTCAAGAACTATTACCTTAACTATAGCTCTAGCCAACCTCTTCATGATGGCTGCTAACCATGGAGGGACATGTCCCCAGTGTAGCGGCAGGTCAGCTAGGCCCGCTACTGACATGTCTCTTCACCACGAGGAGAGAACCCCTCTTATCTACTATAATGACTTCAGAGTCCTTTGGTATGTCCTCCTCTGCTAGTGACCTCCAGTACTCGCCCTCAACGACCACGAAACCAATACTGCCTGCCTTAATATCATCTAGGGCCCTACCTACCCTCCCCTTAAGCTCGAAGATCACTGGCTTTCTCCTCTTGGCTTCTATTATCTTATAAAGTATGACCCCCGTAAATAATCCCAGCCCTACTCCGAGGCTGATGGCGAACACTCTGAACTGCATAGCGTATTCCGGTGGCGGGGCAAAGCCGGGGGGGATTGCCGCTGGGAGCAGAGCAAAGCCTAGGGCAAGGAATACTATACCTGTTATCCCCAGCACGCCGAACCCTGGCGTAACGAATAGCTCTACAGCTAGCAGTATAGCGCCTAATACAATCATGAATAGTGAAGCTAAGTTCGCGCTGAAGCCCGAGCCGATGAGTCCTAGTATGAGGAATAGTGCTGTGA
>JAGGUC010000027.1 GCA_021158735.1 Desulfurococcales archaeon
CATATTGGTCGCCTCAGAAAGGAGTAGCAATAACCAACACGTACTTAATAGCAGTAACAACACCAATATACGATCCAGAAATATTGGTAAATATTACGGAGTACCTACTAACTAATGATTCAATAAAAATTAATGGCAGTAAAGGTGATGTTGTAACACTCTACATAAATTACACAGGTAATGGTGTGGATACTATATTAGCAAGTGCCAATGACTACGATTATGCGGTTAAAATAGGAATACCTGATAATGTTGATGAAATGGAATTAAAGTACTTCTTTGGAAACTATTCGGGAGGCGTAGTTAGTGCTGTAGCCTGGATCACTAAAATTAATGAAGACACGGTTCTAGATCCTGGCGAAAAAGTAATGTTATTAGTATACTATAATGATTCTTCATATAGGCCAACAAGTTATGATGTTATTAAGGCAGAATTTAAGGTTCCTATTGGTGCTCCATTAACTATTGAGAGGACTGTGCCACCTAGTCTAACGCAAGAAATAGTAGATCTCGGGTAAGGGTGATGGGCCTTGAGGCGGGGCTTAAAACAAATATGTATTTTTCATCCGGAAATCACTAACTTAACTCGTAGGAAGAGGGCTCATATTTTTTCTTCACTTGCTGTTATGGGTTATGCGTCTGTACTGACTATTATAGGTGTATTGGTGCTGTATCAGAGCATTAAGAGTACTGACTTAATTACCTTTACCATATATATCGGTATATCCGGTGTTGTGCTGACTATAGGAATTCACGCACTCTTCGTTTCTATAATTAATATTATTTCTCTTAGGAAAAAGAAGAATATTAGAGGTGGTTGAGTTGCAGAATGAGCTATTACTGGGTGAGGATCTGGAACTCAAGTTGAGTGGTGAGGATCAGTCTGCTCAGACCGTAGTTCATGATTGGCCGTGTAACTGCTTGTTATGTAGAGTCTTCGTTCGCCCTATGTTCGGGGTGCTAACGAAAATTCTTGAAAGAAAGCTTGAGGGGGTTGAGGCGGAATCTCGGCAGGAGCTAGAGAGTAAAGCTGAGGAAGGTGTGGAAGGTTTCGTGAAGAAAGTAAGAAGGGCAGGAGTTGAGGTAAAGGCGGTTAGTATATCTAAGTCTCAGGGTGAGGATGAATCCGAGGGGGAAGTTACTGAGGAGGTAGGGAAAGATATCTTTGAGAGTGCTGGCGAACCTAAGGATTTAGGGAAAATCCCTGAGCTTGCTGGCATTATTGAGCGTATTGAATCCCTTGAAAATGAGGTTCAGGCTTTGAAGACAGGTGTAGCCAGTACTATTGAGGGTATTAAGTCAACTTTAGTAGACTTAAGGGCAGCTGTTGCTGAAGTAAGTAATCCATTTAATATTATGAGGAAGTATGCCGAGCTCTTAGGGCTTAGTACGCAGCAGGTGCAGGCTACTCAGCCAGTTCAGCAGGTAGCGAGACCACCACAGATAACTACCCCAGTCTCTAGTGGTGATGCATTACTAATGATGCAACAGTTAAGGAAACATGAACATGAAACTGGGGCTTATGAAGAAGAAAAAGACGTAAAGGAAATTGACATAGATGAGGACCGTATAGAGAGTGAGAAACAGCAAGGTAGTAAAGAAGAGAGGTCTTCTGAGGAGAGTAGCATTAGTTTAGAGGACGTGCTTTCATTGGGTTTAACCAAGGATAAGGAGGGCTCAGGTAGGGGCTCTCTTAGGCATTCTTCTGAGAAAAAGGAGGAAGAAAAGCATGAAGGTTTAGGTGGTGAGGTGGACGAAATGGAGGAATTCACCCCTTTAACACTAGAGAGTCTCGTGACTAGTAAATCAGCGAAGAAACTGGGTCTAGGTAGGCTGATAAAACTCGTTAAGTGGATTGACGCGATACTTGAGAGGATGCCTGAGGACAGTCTTGAAGATATAGTAAAGTTTGCCACAAACATAGGTATTTTAACTAGGGATGATGCTGATCTAATTCTCAAGGCTCTGGCCTTAGTAATTAAGACTAGAGAAGGTGGCCTACGTATTGATGACCAATTGATCGCACTATACATGCTGGCTAAAATATTCGGTATTGAAGATAAAGAAGCAGATGGTGAAGTAGTTAAGCTTGCAGTAAATAGGGATGACCTATTGGATAGATTTATAAAGCCTTGAGGGCGTAATAATGCCTTCAGCTGTAGTAAGTACAGCGATAGTTGCTATAGCTGGCATAGTAATGGCTTCAATATTTGCGGTTGCCTTACTTAGTCAGGTAGGTGTCATCGACTCAACCTTCAGAGGTGTGTCGCAGAACGCTATTAATAAAATGAAGACTTCCATAGATATAGTGTACCTCACGCTCAATGGTTCGTACTTTGTGGTGTATGTAAAGAATACCGGGCAGAGAAGTATATCGGTGGATGAAATAGAGTTAATTGATGTATATTTTGGTAATGACAGCAGGCAGCTTTATGTGTACAATACAACAGGGTTAGGAATATGGAACTACACTGAAGTAAGCCCTGACAATACGTGGAGTGTAGGGGAGACGCTAATCATTAGTATCTATAATGAGACGGCAATTGAAGGACCTACGTACTATGTAAAGATAGTATTACCGAATGGTGTTTCAGATGAAGATACGTATACGATTTAAGATTGGTTCGGTACACGTAGCTGCAGTATCAATAATGCTAGCAGCAACTATAATAACTCTACTTATTTTTACAGTATCTAGTCTTTATAGCTATGTATGCGTACTTAGGTTCGCTATAGGTAATATTAGGAAAGTATCAGCGGAAATCATAATAACAAATACTTCTTTAAAATTTAATATGCTAAGGGCAAACATTACGAATAAAGGTCCCAGCACCATCCACGACCTATCTAAATTAGATGTTATTGTTTTTTACTACGTGAATCTATCTAATTCATTAAAACCTGTCACATATATTTTGCACTTTAATGAAGATAATACAGCAAACGGGACATGGTATATTTATAGAATAGTTGTAGGCGATATTGTACTAAATTATACAGAACATCCATATCTGAGGCCGGGAGAGCAGGCGGAAATCATCGCGCTACTTCCTGAGGAGCCTGCTTCAGGAACTGAGGGCTTAGTGATAGTATCGACGCCTGAGGGTTCAAGGGCTGAGCATATTTTTGAAACATAGATCCGGGAGGTGAGATTTTATGAGCGTCACTAAGCAGGAAATTAAAGAAGGTGAGAAGAAGTCGAAGAAGGTTATAGCTACAGGTAATGAAGAGCTTGATAGCAGAATAGGTGGTGGTATACCAATACCATCGCTCATACTCGTTGAAGGTGATCA
>JAGGUC010000151.1 GCA_021158735.1 Desulfurococcales archaeon
ACATGGCTGACATACTCTGTCAGTGACTGCCTCAGCTTGTAGAGTTCTAACATAATGTTGGCTAAGGTCTTCACCTGCCTTATGTCGAGGTCAGATAATTCAGCACCTATACTCTCCTCAGCGGCCCCAGCTATCCTCTCTGCCTTACCCTCACTAAATCCTAGCTTAACTAAGTTCTTAGCAGTAATGCTCTCCCTATCACCGAGCTCAGAGACTATCCGTGCGTACATCAAGTGATCCCTAACTAGGTCATCAAGTTCTGGGAAGTGCACACTATACCACTCCCTTAACCTAGAGGCAAATAAGTTTATTGTCTTGTCGATGTCATCAATAGCTCTTATTGACTGAATAGCCAGCAGATCCCTCTTCTGAGCAACCTTCCTTAGCTTCATCCGAGTTACCATAGTTGACAGCCTGTGGGTGAAGTCCCTCCACTCCTCAGGGCTGCTTACGTAGCCAGCTTCCACAGCTAGCTCAGGTAGCTTCTCACGCACTTTGAGTACGAGGTCATCACCTGGAGCAATAGTGAAGTTTACACCCTTTGAAGACACTAATCTTGCATGATCTTCATCCTCAACAACTACCTCAATACTGGAGCCATAACTGTCTTTCAGAGCTTCAATAAGTTTTTCAAACTCGCTTGAGTACCCTCTCTCCTCAATACTCAGTGTCCTATCAATTAGTTCGTTAATGCCGCGGGCTGCGTACTCCTTAAGTAGTTCATCAGCCTCGGTAATCGCAAATGCCCCTATTACTGTATCGATAGCAGCCACCTTCAAAACATGACACCAAAGCTAAAATTGAGTTAACCTTAAAATAGATTTCATCATCTTCCTAAAGACATGGCCCCAACTTAAGTTTTTAAGCTGTTAACTATAGAGAAGTTAGTGGGTAAATAGCATGCCAACACACGGGTCAATGACAAAGGCGGGCAAGGTAAGGAATCAGACTCCAAAGATACCGTCGAAACCTAAGAGAAATCTGCCTCCTAGAATTAGAAATAGGAGGGAGTACTGGATAAGGAAAAGAAGGGAAGCTGGGCTGCCAATACCTACTGTTGTACCTCCATCGTCAGTGCCTAGAAAGAAGAGTTAGAAGCTGTAGATAAGTGGGATGCTTTCATTAGTGAGGGAGGAATTAAGTTTTCAGGTGATGCGGAAACCCCCACCCACGAAGCATTGCAGTCCTTAAATAAAGTGGAGTAGTAGAAGTAGTTGACACACCAGCTGATTATTTTACTATTTTTAATTTTAAATTAAAACAATACTTAGTGCTTAATATCTGAGGCTGATTAACATGGGAAACCCGGAGGATCTTGAGGTCGGCGACCTCGTCCGCATAATAAAAAACAATATTGTGCTAGAAGGCGTAGTTATGCCAGCTACGGAATTCACATCTCCTGATGTAGTTATTTTAAAGTTAGGCAACGGTTACAATGTCGGTGTCTCGGTAAAGAATGCTAAGGTCGAGGTTATTAAGAAGTCGTACGTCCGTATAGGTGGTGAGGCACTACGTGCTAGAACTAGTATTAGTGGTAGAGGGGCACTTAAGCTTTCAATGATTAGTACTGGAGGAACCATAGTAAGTAAAGTTGAGTATGAGACAGGCGCCGTTAAGCCCGCACTAACTGCTCAGGAACTCATTGAATTAGCCCCTGAGTTATTGAATGAAGTATTGGAACTTGAAGTAATTGAGTTGTTTAGGCTTCTAAGTGAGGATCTGACACCCAGTCACTGGAGCAAAATAGCTGAGGAGGTGGCTAAGCGTATAGAGAGTGGGGCTGGCGGGGTCATCGTAGCGCACGGAACTGACACTATGTCCTATACGGCAGCTGCATTAGCTTTTGCTTTACGAAACCTACCCTGTCCGGTAATGATGGTTGGCGCACAGAGGAGTAGCGACAGGCCTAGTACTGACTCCGTACTCAACCTGCGTGCCTGCCCAGTAATAGCCTCTAGAGCACCTTTCGGCGAGGTTGTTGTCGTCATGCATGGCCACACATCAGACAGTTATGTATTAGCGCATAGAGGAGTTAAGGTCAGAAAAATGCATTCGAGCAGAAGGGATGCCTTCCAGTCAGTAAACGATATACCGTTAGCTAGGGTTGACTTCCCAAAAAAGACGTTCAAGTTACTTAATAGGAGGTACCTCCCAAGAAGCAGTCTTCAGAACTTTACGGTGAGGGCGAAGTTCAGCAGCAAGGTGGCTCTGATTAAGGCTTATCCCGGCATGGATTGTGGGATTATTGACTACCTAGTAGATAAGGGCTACGAAGGAATAGTATTGGAGGGTACTGGGCTGGGGCATGTAAGGCGGGAGTGCATTGATGCTGTTAGGAGGGCCTGTGAGGAAGGCGTCATAATTGTCATGACTTCACAAACACTGTTTGGAAGAGTGAACATGAAGGTTTACACTAATGGCAGGAAGCTGATACTAGCTGGTGTAGTACCCGGTTCCGACATGTTGCCTGAGGCAGCATATGCTAAGCTTTCCTGGCTACTAGCTAATGTACGGGATAGGGATGAAGTGAGGACCTTTATAACCTGCAACTTAGTCAATGAAATTAATGAAGTACATGACGCAGAGATCTACCCCAGGTGGTATCATGGATGAACAGATAGACTATGTTAGGCTAGGGCTTAAGGTAGGACTTGAAATACATCAGCAGTTAGACACTAAGCATAAGTTATTCTGCGACTGCCCCACAGAACTAGCTGACTCGAGCACTCCCATAAGTGAGGTTGAGAGATACTTGAAAGTAACGAAGAGTGAAGTAGGTGAAGTAGATCCTGCCGCACTTTACGAGATAAAAAGAGGGAGAAAAATTATATATCAAGTACCTAAAGGCCATGCATGTCTGGTGGAGCTAGATGAGGAGCCGCCACATGAACTCAACAGAGAAGCATTAAAAATAACTGTTGCAATAGCGAAAGCGCTGCACTCCAGAATACTAGATGAGATCTATGTAATGAGGAAAATAGTTGTCGATGGTTCGAACCCTACAGGATTCCAGAGAACGGCAGTAGTTGCGATTGGGGGATATATCGATGATGAAGATGGCAAGGTAGGGATTCAAACCATATGCGTAGAGGAAGACGCCGCAAGAAAAATTGACGAAGCTGCAGGGTATGTGAAGTACAACCTAGATAGGCTAGGTATACCGCTGGTGGAGATATCTACTGCCCCAGACATAAGGACCCCCGAGCAGGCAATGAGAGTTGCTTTAAGAATAGGACTATTAATGAGGCTTACTGGTAAAGTTAAGAGAGGTATTGGCACTATCAGGCAGGACCTAAACATATCGATCTCGGGAGGTGAGAAGATAGAGATCAAGGGGGTCAGTAAGCTCGAATTAATTCCTAAGGTCATTAGATACGAAGTTCAGCGCCAGCTTAAACTCATGGATATTAAGAGGGAGCTCAGGGGGAGGGGTGTGAGAACTGATGAAATAGCATGCGATATTAGGGACATAACAGACATTTTAAGGAATAGCAATAGCAGATTAGTGCACAGGGAATTAAGAAAGGGTCATAGGGCATATGCTATTGGCCTCAAGAAATTTAAGGGTATACTTGGAGTTGAGGTACAACCTAATAGGCGCTTCGGAACCGAGCTTTCAGACCACGCCAGAGCTTGGGGTGGGGTCTCAGGTATAATTCATAGTGATGAACTCCCTAAATACGGTATTACCGAGGATGTAGTTGACAGTATTTACGAATACCTGAAGTTAGACCCTGAAAGAGATGCTTTTGTAGTAGTAATTTCTGATAGGGAGAGGGCTGAGCGTGCGCTATCCGCCGTAGTTGAGAGAGTGAGGTATGCTTTAGTAGGTATTCCTAAAGAGACCAGAGGTGCAAATCCTGACGGCACAACAAGGTACCTGAGACCTCAGCCCGGAGCTGCACGTATGTATCCTGAAACAGACGTGCCTCCAATAAGAATTGATGAGGAATTACTGAAAGAAGCAGAACTACTGAAACCTAAAACACCTGAGGAACTACTTAAGGAACTAGTGAGTCAGCATGGACTTAATAAGGAAATGGCCACGCAATTAATCAAAGACCCATTACTACCCATGTACTTAGATTTAGTTAAAGAACTGGGTGAACTGATTAAGCCCCAGCTCATAGCGACTACTTTGCTCATATATCTTAAGGGGCTTAAGTCTGAGGGCCTGAACATTGATTTACTGTCTGAGGAGGACATTAAGAAAGTGCTTCAGGCCGTAGGAGATGGCAGGATCGCTAAGGAGGCCATACCTGAAGTGCTTTCAGCTTATTTAAAAAGGAGTGCGAGGAGCGTGGAGGAGGCGATCAACATGTTTACACAGATCAGTGTTGAAGAGCTGAGGCAGCTGGTGCAGAAGGTAGTGGAGGAAAATAAAAATGCTGTGAGTAGGAAAGGAACTAAAGCTTTTGGGTTAATAATGGGGAAAGTAATGTCCTTGGTTAGAGGTAGAATTGACGGAAAAATTGTTGCTAACGTAGTTCAGGAAGTTCTCCGAGAATTTCACAGTGAAGGTAGCTAGAACTTTAATTTTTATTTATAATTTAAACTAAAATACAGTGACAATACAGTTAGTTTGGGAGAGTAGGGACTGAGATGGTGCTGGAGTACTACTTCGAAGTAACGGCACACATGAAGCCTGCTGATGTAGTCGAGTTATTATCAAATCCAACAACATTACTGCCACTCTGGTCAATTTATGAGGAGATAACGGAAATTAAGGGTCTTGACGAATTTACAGCTAAGCTAAATATCGCTGGGTCTTCCTTTCTAGTCAAGTTTAAACTAACAAAATCTACGAGGGAACAGTCATCCACAATAACCTTAATTGGCACTGGAACTATTAGTATGAGGATGGTCTTAAGGGTTGAACCTAAGGATACCGGCTCACTCGTAAGGTGCAGAATTAACATAAGAGCCGGATTCTTTCGTGAAAGATCCATCTCAAGCTTCATGAAATCCTTCGTAGATGACTTTAGAAACAAACTCATATTTCAATTACCTATGCTAATAGATGCGCTTGGTGTAGGTAGAGGCAGTCTTGGTAAGGCAGCGGAGGTTAAGGAAGAAGGTATTCCTTCAAGGACTATTCCTCACTTAGAACCTAAGACAGCTGAGGTTAAGGAGAGCAGGTATGAGGAGGAAGGAAAAATATCAGATCTTACATTCAGTGAGGACCCTGACCTGCTACGAGATGACGTTTTTTTGAGTTCTGTGATACTTAAATCGACGCTAACGAAATTCAAGCAGGTGGATGTCAAAGGCGATGAAGTTCTTAAGGTATTAAAAGAGATGATACCGCCTAACGCTGCCAAATCTGGAGGTATGTTCTATATAAGCATAAACTGTACCTCACTACGTATAAAAATGTATGTGGAAGGCCTAAAAATAAAGGGATTAAGAATAGAATTCAGTAACGGACATATCCTGAGCGGTGCAGAGGCATTAAAGTATTTAAGGTCCCTACACAGCTTGGGTTGCAGAGCTTATTTATTTGTAGTGTCTGTGTAAGCTACTTACTTTATTCTACTGAAGGCTTCTTTTTAACTCTTCTATAAATGCCTTTTCTCTTCGAATTAGTTTCTCTAATCTCTTAATGTGTACCTTACTTAACCCTACCTCCTTACTTATTAGTGACGTATCTAGTTTGACGCCTTTTATTAGTGCTAGGGCTAATAGTGCTATAACTAATTTAGCCCTGTCAGTACGAGATGTCAGCTTAGGGTATTTTTTCAGAATGTCCATAGCTACCTGCACTGTAGTATCACTTGAGTACTTCATACTTACTCTCCTCTTAAGTAGCTTTACACGGCGTCCTGTCCTCATGTACTCCCAGAAAGCATCAGTATCTATAATCATGTCCTTTTTCTTTTTACCGTCAATATCCTCAAGTATCTTCAGGTAGTTCTTTGTTTCTTTCTTTAATTTGGGCATGGAGTAGTCGCTATATAAATGGCCGTAGCCGCTGTCCGTATCTAAACTATAGCGAGGCTTTACTGCGATATATATTTTGTCTATAACGGTCGCACATGTAGTACATACTACCTCGCCTCTCTGATAATCCCATACTAGGTTGCTTGACCCGCAGTACGGACACCTCAAGCATACTACCCAAGCTTAGGATAGTAAAAGTAATACTACATTAGAATCTCTGAAACAATGTTCCTCAGAGAGTCAGTGACCTAGGAGAAAGTTTTTCTTTTATGCAGTCTCAGAAACGTGGCTGGGAAGTAATGACAATAGGTTTCATAGTTAACCCAATCGCAGGAATGGGTGGCTCCGTAGGTCTTAAGGGCACTGACGGTAGCCTGCTTGAGGAAGCACTCAAGAGAGGTGCCAGACCTGTATCCCCCGTAAGAGCTAGAAGATTTCTAAGACGGCTACACAGACTTTGTTTTACTGACGTAATAGTTTCAGCAGGAGGGGTTATGGGCTGTGATTACCTCAGAGAAGTACCCTTGAATAAAATAAAGTGCCTAGACGTGCCAACGTCATCAAAAACCTCGGGTGAGGACACAAGAAAAATATCTAAAATGCTTGCTGACATGGGTGTAGAGCTAATAGTTTTTGTAGGTGGCGATGGCACCGCTAGAGACGTACTTGATGGTGTTGGAGGTAAAGTACCTATACTGGGCATACCTGCAGGAGTAAAAATGTATTCTGGGGTGTTTGCTGCCTCACCTGAAGCGGCTGCAGACATAGTTATTAGGTTCCTAGACAGGAGTGCGTCACTTGAGTTAGTTGAGGTGGCTGACGCTGATGAAGAAGCTATATCTAAAGGGCTACTACGTGTGAGAGTCTATGGATACGTTCACACCCCTGTTGTCGAGGGACTGCTCATTCCAAGTAAAGAATTCGCATCCGGCAGCGCAGAAGAGAAGCTTGAAGTAGCTGAGTACTTCGTGAATGAGGTTATGGAGGATAACGCACTGTACATTATGGGCCCTGGCTCCACAATTAAAGCGGTAGCAGACTTACTACACATAGATAAAACCCTTCTAGGTGTTGACGCTATCTACAATAGGAAACTTATCGGTAGGGACTTGAGCGAAAGCGAGCTACTTGACATCATGAAAGGATTTAACAAAAAGTACATAGTTATTACAATAATAGGAAAACAAGGCTATATTTTTGGACGTGGCAACCAGCAGATAAGTCCTAAAGTGATCAGGGGTGTTGGTACTAAAAATATATACGTGTTATCAACTAGGTCAAAACTACTTAACTTAAGAAGGCTTCTTGTAGATACAGGAGATCCTGAACTGGATAAAGAACTAAGCGGCTATATTAGAGTGATCGTCGGTTACCACGAAGAAAAAATAATGCCAGTAATTCCGGCATCAGTACCAGAATACTTAGCAGAGGTCTAGAAATTCTGGCTCATGTTTTGTCGGTCTTTATTATGCTCCTCACCTTACTTATGAACTTAAACGATGGCGTGACTGTTTTTAAGGCATTAGCAACTATGTTATTCAGCCTACTAATAGAGGTATTTCTAGGTGATCCCTTCAATTTCTCCGGGTCTTTATATGCTAGCTCAACTATTTCTGCGTAAGCATTTACTAAAGAGTCAATATTCTCCTTAGTCTCTGACTCAGTTAGTTCAACCATATGCGCTTCCGGAACTATCAAGGGGAAGTATATTGTAGGTGCGTGAAATCCCCTATCTAGTAGTGCCTTAGCCACGTCTTCTGCGGTGACACCTGTCTCTTTATGTAGCTTCTCAAAACTCAGCACAACCTCATGCTTGCGCCATCTATCCCTTCCGTAAATCAAGTCAATACCTGGTAGCTTAGTTACCTTCTTCATGAAGTAGTTGGTATTTAGTACCGAAATCTCGGCTACCTCCCTAACTAGCGGACCCAGTGACGCTAGGTAGATGAAGGATTTTACAGCAGGTACTATGTTACCGTAGAACCACGTTATCCTACCTATGGACCTCGGTATGTCATACTTTAGATAATATCTTCTTCCGTCATAGTCAACTAACGGTACTGGAATGTAGTTTTTCAATTCTCCCTTAGCACATATAGCTCCAGCCCCTGGACCTCCTCCTCCGTGGGGCGCAGCAAATGTTTTGTGAAGATTAAGGTGAACTACGTCAAAGCCCATGTCACAAGGTCTCACAAGTCCTAAGATGGCATTTAGGTTTGCCCCATCATAGTAAAGGAGTCCCCCAGCATTGTGAATTATGTCAGCTATTTCAAGTATTTTAGATTCGAATAATCCGAGTGTGCTTGGGTTAGTGAGCATTATGCCTGCAGTTTTATCACTAACTACGGCCTTAATTGCATTTATGTCTGTGTCGCCTTCAGGTGTTGCTGGAACGCGAACGACCTTAAAGCCCGCCATTACCGCACTAGCTGGGTTACTGCCGTGGGCGCTATCAGGAATGATCATCTCAGTTCTCTGCTCCTCACCTCTATCCATGTGGTATTTCTTAATCATTAACGCACCAACAAACTCGCCTGAGGCCCCTGCTGGAGGCTGGATCGTGCATATGTCTGCACCAGTCAACTCAGCCAGCCACTTCTGTAGAAGGTAAATTACCTCAAGTAGACCCTGCACTGTCTCCTCGTCTTGGTACGGGTGAATATCCGTTACTCTTCTGTCACTTGCCAGCTCCTCACATATCTTAGGATTGTACTTCATTGTGCATGAACCCAGGGGGACCGGACCTACGTCTATACCGTAGGCCATCTGCGATAATCTCGTAAAGTGTCTTATGATCTCTACCTCACTGAGACTTGGCATATTAAGGTCGTCCTGTGTCCGCAAGTAGTCATTAGGTATCTCTTTCAGTGCATCCTCAGAGTACTCCTTAAATTCATCATCTACGATTAGCCCCTGTTTTCTGTACCTACTCAACTCAAAGATTATTGGTTCGTCCCACTTAGCCTGCCTGAACACCATATCTGTCACCTCAGTACCTCTTCTAAAGCACTCACCAGTAAGTCTATGTCACTTCTTGTGTGTGCCTCAGTAAAGCATACTAGCGAGCAGTCTCTTAGTTCCGCGTAATCTCTGAAGCGCCTCAGTAAGGGACCTATGTGAATATGCCTGCTGATAAGTTCCTTATGCACGTCCTCAACATCCCTTCCTTCCACCTTCATAGGAAACTCCATGAAGTGTATGCTTCCGTCAAATACAGGTACTCTTAAGTTATTTATGTTGCTAAGTTTCTTTAGTGCGTAGTTTGTCCTGCCGAGTATGGCTTCCCCAATCTTCTTGATGCCTTCTGCCCCAAGCAACGACAGGTACACAGCAGCTGCTAGGGCTTCAAGGTTCGAGTTAGTAGTTATGTTGGATGTTGCTCTCTCCCTTCTTATGTGTTGCTCCCTAGTCTGTAAAATCATTGTAAAGCCCAGCTCCCTATAATCCTCAGTGGCCGTGGCACCTATCAACCTACCTGGCAGTTGCCTGAGTAGCTCCCTATCAAATTTCGTTCCCAGTATTCCTGCTGAGGGGCCGCCGTAGTTGAGTCCTAGACCTAATGGCTGCGCATCACCCACAATAATATCTGCTCCTAACTCTCCCGGTGATTTTAGTACACCCAGTACGATCGGATTAGAGTATACTACTGCTAATGCACCATACTTATGTGTTAGTTCAACCACGTCTTTCAAGTCTGTTTCAAGTACCCCGAAGAAGTTCACGTACTGTATGAAAGCGGCAGCTACTTCATCATCCAGCTTTGCTTGGAGGTCATTAATATCAGTTCTTCCCGTCTTTCTGTCGTATTCTACCTCAACGACTTCGAGCCCAGAACCGAATGACCAGGTCTTAATAACCTCTCTAATCTCTGGATGCACGGTCTTTGACACCAATACCTTACGCCTATTACGCTTAACTCTGACCGCCATCCTCACTGCTTCAGCAGCTGCTGTACTCCCATTATACATCGATGCATTCACTACATCAACACCGTAGAGTTCAGCCATTAAGCTCTGGTACTCAAATATTGCTTGCAGGAGGCCTTGAGCTATTTCAGCCTGGTAGGGGGTGTAAGCCGTGTAGAACTCGGAGCGTGTGATCACCGCCTTGACAGCAGCTGGAACATAATGGTAGCACACCCCTCCTCCGATAAATGGTGGTGGATTCTGAAGTACTTTATTCTTGGATATGATGCCCTCAAAAAATCTCCTAACTTCATATTCAGTCAGCGGCTTCCCCAGTCCCACCTTGGGCGGCTCCCTAAGTATTAGCTCCTTTGGTACATCACTAAATAACTCTGAAACATCAGTAACGCCTAGTTCCCTTAACATTTCATTTTTTACACTTGGAACCGAGTTCGGTATCCAAGGATGTGGCATCTTTATCAACCGCTATAAACTACTTGCGGTTAGGTAAAATAAGCTAAACTACGGAATCTCCATATAGGGTATATACTGTAAGTGAAGCTAGGAAATATATATCACTGCCTATGTTGTTACATGGTGGTTTGAGTAGTGTTGTCAGTTCCACTGCTTGACCTTCAGAGAAAACACGGCGGTAATCCCGGGGAGTTTGCTGGCTGGATAACATCGATGGACTACGGGAACCCAATTGACGAGCATGTTAAAACTAGGACCGAGGTCACAGTTTTCGATGTATCACATATGGGGAGGTACATTATTAGGGGAGGAAGGGCCTTTGATTTCCTGCAGAAAGTAGTGAGTAAGAACTTATCTAAGGTTCGAAAGTTCTTCATGAGCGGCCCTGTCCTACTGCTTACTGAAGAGGGAGGTATTCGGGACGATGTAATGCTCTATTATGTCGATGATGAAACGTGGTTTGCGGTCGTCAACGCACCTAATGTTAAGAAGGACCTGGAGTGGCTGAATATGTGGAGAGAAAGACTAGGTTTTCAGGATGTTGAGATCGAGGATGTTACCCTTAACTCTGTGCTTATAGCTGTACAGGGTCCTAAAGCACCTGAAGTTATGGAGGGGCTGGGATTCAGTGATGCCAAGGACCTCAAGATACTTCAGTTCGTACATAAGCCTGAAATATTGGGTAAGACTGCTGTCCTAGTAAGCAGGTCTGGATGGACTGGTGAGGAAGTGAGATCCCATGGATTTGAAATATGGACTGATATAGAGCATGGCAGGGAGATATTCGAGAAGGCTATTGAGTTAGGTTCTAGGCCAGCAGGGCTCATTGCTAGGGACTCCCTACGTTTGGAAATGGGTTACTTACTGACTGGCGTAGACATGAACGAGGGCATTAATCCTGTGGAAGCACGCTACTGGCTGGCTCTATCATTAGATAAGAAAGAATGTGTAGGATGCGATAAAGTGAGGGAAATTTATGAGAAAGGAGTTAGTAAGGTACGTATCGGGTTAAGACTTAAGAAAGGCTTGAGAGTGATTCCTAGGCACGGCTGCAGGATAAAAGCATTTAACGAGGTTGTTGGCGAAGTGACTAGCGGAGCGTACTCACCCATACTGAAGAGGCCGATAGCTATGGGGTATGTGAGGACATCACACATGTACCTAGGATCTAAGTTAGTAGTTGAGATTAGAGGGCGTGAGTACGAAGCTAAAATAGTTGATTTCCCATTTATATAATATTTTAGGGTGTTGAATATGGGTCAAGACATAAAGGTTAAAACAAAAATAGGTGAATACCTGGTTAAGGCGGGACTTCTATATACAGAAACCGATGAGTGGTTGAAAGTTGAGGGCAATGTAATAACACTAGGTATAACTGACTACGCACAGAAAAAGCTCAGGTACGTAGTTAACGTTGAGTTATCTGAACCTGGAACCGAAGTAAGGTCGGGTGAGTCAATAGCGGTGCTTGAGTCAGTAAAAACTATAGCGGATGTGTACAGCCCGGTTGACGGCAAGTTGATTGAAGTAAATGAGGACCTCCGCGATAACCCAGACCTAATAAATAAAGACCCTTATGGGGAAGGCTGGATAGCGAAGATTGAGACCACCAGCCCTCTACCAGAAGATAAGTTACTGAGCCCGGAAGCATACGCTGAACATATTAGGAGCAAAGAAGAATAACGGTACAACTAACGGTTATGGGTAGTTAAAGGGTCAAAATTATTTTTTATCCGTTAAGCACCTGCTTAATTCGGGAATAGCTAATACAATTATTATATTACGCTTCTAGTATACTATAGGGTTAGGGGTAGTTACCTTATGTTTTTGCGCTTACCCCCTAAGATAAAGGTGCTCGAGGGTGCAGCTGCTGTAGCTGATGGGAGAATTACTGTAATGAACAATAATAGAGCAGAAGTCGTATCCTCTGATGGGACAAGAAAATATGTCGTGTATGTTGACTTAAAATCTAGTGAAGCATGTAGTACTGATAATGGTACAGTATATAGGAACTATATCGGGTATCCCATAATTTCGTTCCTAATGATTAAGGGGGTTTTACCTTATAGTGAGCGCGTAGCTAAGGCGCTTTCCAATATTAATTGGCGAGAGCTGAATGAAAAGTACAGAAAGTACAGTATTGTAGAGGAGGAGGTGAAGAAAATCGCATTGTTAAAGGGTGTTTCATCAGGTGAGATCGATGAGTTTAAAGAAAGAGTTTATAGTGTGTTGAGGACTATGAGAATTAAGTATGTGCCTAGTAAATGTACAGCTTAAATACTTCAATTACGCAATATAAATTACCTTAGGGGGTTGAAATATGGGGACTGTAAGAATTAAGGGAGGTTATAAGGTCGTTATGGAGCTTTATACACCTTACAGGATTAAAATATACGAATATAACTCAAAGATAAAGGAAAGCGGTTACTACTTAAAGCCCATTCATGTCGTACATAAGGAAGTAGGTAATAAGCGGCTAAAGTACATTTACTTTGGCAGGTACTGGTACAGAATAGTTAAGAATGAAGGTAGAAAACTAAGGTGGGTTTATGTCGGTAAGGAGAAGCCCGACCCTCACTTGCCTGATCCGCCGCTGACACCATTTGAGGGGGTGGGTGTAGCTGTAGACGACAGTGATATTATAGTTAGTGAGAACGTCTTCAAAGCCCTGAACGAGATAGCGAAGAGAATTATTAGGAAAGACCTCCATAACTTGCTAGCAGTCCAGGAGGAGTGAATGCTGCAGGCCTGCTTCTTTACATGTTTGCCCGGATGGTTAAGTGCTCACCCATCATATTCTCACCATGCTTTTTTCCTGATGAATTACCTTAACTACTTATTAGACTATTTACTCATGTATAAACGGAGTGACTTTGAGGCTAGATGTTAAGAGGCTAACCGTGTATGTTAAGTATCCTTACCTAGTTGATCTGCGTGAGTATACTAGAGATTTCTTTGGTGTTAGCGTCGGCGTTGCTGAGCTCACTGAAGTCCCAGGCTATGCCGAGAAAGCGGTCGAGCGCTTGAATACATACTTACGCAGCCGTAAGTACACTCCATCAGCTAGGGAGGATGAGGAGGTTTTTTCTTTTTACTTATCACTGACCCTGGCAGCACTCGCCGATGCTTGGGCTTTAAGTAAGTTCATAGACTACGAAGCCAAGCGGTCCAGAGCCTTCTTCTTATCTGAGCAGGATGAGTTTCTAGAAGTGCTTGCGAGGAAACTTGGTGTAAGACTAGAGTACTTGGGCTCTGAGACAAATAGATGCGGGTATGGCATAGTTATTGGAGAGGATGTTAGGACGGGTAAAGCCATTATTGAGTGCTATCAGTTCAGAA
>JAGGUC010000007.1 GCA_021158735.1 Desulfurococcales archaeon
GGGCAATTCTTGATGAAAGACAGAAAAAACCTTTCGAGAATTTTGATGACGTAAAGAAGAGAGCTAAGATACCGGACCCTATCTCCGTAATAACTGAGCGTCTGCTGGCCGAAATAAAGGGTGAGGAGAGGTACTACCTGTTCATTAACCCGCCACCTAACGTTCTTAACGCCATAGTGATTGGATATCTACACAGGATATACAAACTACTTGGACTGGAGGAGAAGTCTTGAATTACATAAGATTAGTCTTGGTTGAGCCTGAGGGAAGAATAAACTTCGGCTTTATACTCAGGCTGGCTAGAAATTTTAATGTGAGCGACATATGTTTAGTTAAGCCCAAATTTGACTTAAGGGATCCTGAAATCTTGGAGTTTGCTGCTGGTGGCGTGCAGGCCCTGGAAAACTGCCGCATCTGCAGTGAGTTGGAAGAGTGCTTAAAGGGTATAGACATCAGTGTTTGCACCACATCAAAGCTGGGTTCAGAGAAGGATGTTTTGAGGCAAGGTGTATCCGTTACGGCCTTAAGGTACATACTCCCTGCAGCAGGAGGGGTTGCACTAGTTTTTGGTAGGGAAAGTGTTGGGCTGACAAGAGAAGAACTGAGTAAGTGTGACATCATATCGACCATAACTCTAAGGAGCGATTACAATGTAATGAACCTTTCTCATGCCATAGCAATTTATCTCTACGAGTTGAGCAGGAGAAAAAGTCTTGAGGAAGAAGGCCTAACTATTGGGATAAAGTGCGATAAAAATACGTACAGAGCAATTATTAGACTGACTAAAGAAATCGCCTCATTATTAAGTGATGAGGAAGCACAAACAGCATTAAAGCATATGCTGGCTAGAGCTATGTTAACTAAGCCCGAGTGCAGTAGCTTGTACAAGTTCTTCAAAAAAATATTGCATGAATTAAGGACCAGGAGATCAGGTGAAAGCACTTAAACTCGACTTAAGAGCTTAGCACATGAAATATGTTACTAATCTTAATAAAACCCAGAACCTTTATATTTTCTGGAACCATAGACCTCGGGTGATTGGGAATGCCGCTGAGGCCTGCCAGATGCTACAAGGAATTGAAGAAGCCCCCCTACACTAGGAGAGAGTACATAGACGGTGTTCCACCGCCAAAGATAACTAAGTTCGTAATGGGTAACCCGAATGGAGAGTATGATGTAAAGCTTGAGCTGGTTTCCTTGGAGATGGCTCAGATAAGACACAATGCATTGGAGGCAGGAAGAGTCATCACTCACAAATACCTCAGTAAGAATGTAGGTGAGGATAAGTACGTCTTCATCATAAGGCAGTACCCTCACCATGTCTTAAGAGAAAACAAAATGATGGCCTTCGCTGGGGCTGACAGGCTTCAGGATGGTATGAGGCAAGCATTCGGTAAACCAATAGGAACTGCTGCAAGGGTTCAGTTTGGCAGTGTAATAGCTGAGGTAAGAATAAGGAAGGAATACATTGAACAGGCTAAGGAGGCATTACGGAGATTGGAGTCTAAATTAGGGATCAATGCAAGGGTAGTTATTAGCGAGCTAAGTAAGTAGTAACTTATGCAATACTTTTATTAGCTTACTTACCGTTTATTTTACTTCTAATGTAGTTAAATAGTGTGAGACAAAGCAATGACTAGATTAAGTGAATTATACTACTATAATACTGAATCAGTACTTAATTTAATTAAGAATAGGAACGCGAGAAACGTGCTACTGCAGATACCTGAAGGACTGAAAGCACTCACATATAGCTTAGTTGATGAGCTAAGAAGTAAGTTACCTGCTGTCGAAGTAAACATAGATTTAACACCTACATACGGTTCTTGCTTAATAGACTCCGACGTGACCTCTTACTACGACTTAGTCATTAATTTAGGACATGAGAAATATCCTTACTGGAGTCCACCAAGTAATGTCTATTTTATTGACCTTCTCTACAAAAAACCATTAAACGATAGTGTAGTGGGTGAGTTAATATCGAAGATCCGTGAATTCGGTGATAGAGTTGCCTTGTATACCACGTCTCAGCATAAGCATGAGGTTAAGAAATTAGCTAAGACCTTATCATCAAATGGAATTAGTGTAGTTAGTAATCTCTCAAGAGCTGTAATACTCGGGTGCTGGTTCTCAGATCTTGACACAATATTAAATATTGTAGATGCTATAGTAGTTGTTTCGGGAGGTTATTTCCACAGCATTGGGGTAGGTCTTAGGACACAAAATAGCAAACCTGTTATTAAAGTGGATCCTTATGAGCAGAGGGTAGAGCTAATAAATAGTAAAGTCTATGAGATCCTTAAGCTTAGGTACGGCAAAGTAATGAAAGCCTACGATGCAAGAAGGTGGCTACTCGTTTCTGGTACTAATGGACAGTACAGACCTAACATAATATCCAAACTGAAGGACCTTCTTCATGACAATAGTATTGAGTACTACGTGCTTAAAACAGCGTTGCTAACAGAAAATATACTTAAAGATGCAGACACCTCAGACATAGATGTCGTGGTAGTAACTTCCTGCCCTCGATTACCTATAGAAGACTTAAGTAGATACCATAAGCCAGTACTTACTCCTGGAGAAGCCCTTATGATACTGAAGGGTAGAATTAGCGACTACATTTTTCCATGGTAGGGACCGTGCTAGAGTTACTGAATAAGAAGGACCTTGAATTAGCTCTTGAGCTGATACCTGGGTTTCCAAACCCGCGCGAAGACTTAGAGCAGTACTTAACTCCATCAGATATAGCTGCTGACATACTGTGGCATGCATACATGCATAAGGACATTCGCGGCAAACTGATCATAGACCTCGGTTGTGGGACAGGTAAGTTATTGTTTGGAGCACTCATGCTTGGAGCTAGGTATGGTCTGTGTATTGATGTAGATTATAGTGCTCTTCAACTCGGTAGGGACACTATGCTCACCTACGTAAACACACCCTTCGATGTAGTTGCTACTGATTTAAGGAGGGGAAATCCCCCTATAGCTCCTGAGGAGATTACTTACACGGAGAGAAAGGTCGACTGTACTGTAATAATGAATCCTCCGTTCGGGGTCAAATCTAGGAAGGCAGATTTTGACTTTATTAGAATCGCCATGAAGATCTGCGATACTATTTACTCCCTTCACAAAAACATTCCAAAAAGCTTAAAAATTCTTGGCAAGATCTGTGAAGAGCAAAACTATAGGTTCTTCATCGTTAACAAATACCGCTTTCCAATTAGCTGGTTCCTACCTAAGCACAGGGAGAAAAAGCACATAGTTAATGTTGTCTTAGTTAGGCTTAAAAGAATTTTATAGCGGGAGTGTAGACAAGATGGGAGAGGTGGTGAGTAGGGTCAGTGAGATCGATGGCAAGGCAGTAGTGCCTGGCGATGCTGTATGTGTGATAGAGGAGTTCATGCCAGGAGCGTGGACATATGTTGCTAACGGCATTATCAGGGCTGCCGTAGCTGGTAAAGTACAGGTAGATATAGTAACCAGAACTGTAAGTGTTAAACCATTCGTAAAGCTTTTCGAGATCCCGGTACGGGGTCACTATGTTTACGGCTACGTTGTTATGGTTAGAGACGAATTCGCTATAGCGAAAATAACAAGTAGCGCCCATCACGTTAGGTACGCTAGTGCATTTACGGGTTTACTCCACATATCACAGTCATCAGACAGATTCATAAAGAACCTCTATGACGTCCTGAGGGTAGGTGACATAGTGAAAGCCAAAGTATTAAATGATGCTACTCCATACAATCTGACATTAAAGGAGCCGAAGTTAGGTGTTGTTATGGCTTTCTGCGGCATGTGCGGTAGCAAATTAATGAAGCTAAGTTCAGATACCCTGAAATGCCCATCATGCGGCAACATAGAGAAGAGGAAGGTAAGCATAGACTATGGTAATTTAAAAGGATTATAGTCATGGTTCTGAAACTGACTTTAAATTGCGGAAGTACAGAAAACTGCATTGACTTAGCTAGTTTTATCTTAGAGTATAGGGGTGTCAATGCTTCATTGATAAAGTATGAAGTAAAAAATAATTGCCTAGAGATACTTATTTACGGTACAGCAGCTGAAAAATCAAATGCTAAGGTAGCCATACTTAAGGCTTTCAGGGAGTGGAGACACATTACCTCCTGGAAAAAAGAGAGTGGTGAGGTAGAGGTTAAGTATTTAGTGAAGGCCGTTGGCAAACCATTTATTACTGAAGCACTTATAGAGGTCTTAAACATTGATGGAATTAAGGCAGAGGTAAGGGATGGACGATTGAAGTGTAATGCTGGTTGGAATGTCATTTACTCTATTGCATCCAAGTTAGCTAGCGCGCTTGAAGATCTAGCACACATATATCCTAAGTCATCTCACTCAGCTAAGGCTCTTATAACCTCTTATGCAGTGCTAGCTAACGTCAGTGTAAGTGAGGCATTAAATTACTTAAGAGAGGCTAGGGCAATATCAGTAAGTGGACATAGGGTGCTAGTTAAAAAGGAGTGGAGGTGCTTATTAAGGGAGCTACTAGAACGAAAATAGGTGTTAATAGTGAAAATAGAATTAAGAAAGTTAACAGATAGGGAAGTGGTCATAAGGTTACTTAACGAAGATCACACACTAGGTAATCTGATAGCTAAAATGGCATTAAAGCACCCGCACGTTAAGATGGCTGCATACGTTATTGAGCACCCTCTGGAGGGCAGTCCTACAGTCAGGATAATAACTGACGGAGAGGTAAGAGCTATTGACGTACTAAAGGACGTAATTAGGGAGTCAAAGGATATATCTAGCAAAATACTTGACATACTGAACACCATGTTTTCAGGTAGGGGGTCGTGATTCTTAAGAGTGAGACCAGAGTACTGTTTATATACACCATAAAATACGGTAAAATTAATGCTGGACTCAAGTTCTACGCCATAATCCGTGGAGATAAAGGCCTAGAGCACTTGGGCTTGGCTGCTAGTAGCATTGAGGACATCATCTATGAATTAAGAAGAAGAGGTATTTTAGATGAAGTTAGGGTTATTGTTAGCTTAGATAGTCCAGCACTTCCTTATAAGAGTATTAGTGGTGTTAAACCTGTATGGGTTCACAGGATCCTGAAGTTACTTAGCACGCTTGAGAAAGAAGTAGTTAGGTTAATAGGGATGTAACGTGTAAGAATCCAAAGGGTATGGTGATGAATATACAGTTTTGCCCTAAGTGTGGCTCAATATTAATACCAAAGAAGGAGGGCGGTAAGGCAGTACTTGTATGCCCTAAGTGTGGACTTAAGCTTGAACCGCAGGGAAATGTTAGGGTTAGAATCAGTAAGAAGCTTGAGCATAAAGAAACAGAAAAAATGTATATTCTTGATACAGATGAAATATTTAAAGGGGTTCCGAAGGCTACGGGTGTTAAGTGTCCCAAGTGCGGGCATGATGAAGCTTACTATACAATAATACAGACAAGAAGAGCTGATGAACCGCCAACTAGGATATACAAGTGTACTAAGTGTGGGCATGTATGGCGTGAATATGAGTAACTAGCTGATATAGCTACTAGGAACTCTACTTAACCCGATACTCCTGGTATCTTATGCAGTACTTTTATATCTTTAAATACCGAATTCATTTAATGGTGGTTTGATTTGAGGATAACCTTCAGCGATGCTAGGTTATGGAGATACGTAATGAGTTCTGTAGGGAAATTCATAGAGCTCGGTAGCCTTTACATTAGCGAATCAGGCCTGTCTTTTAAGGCCATGGACCCGTCAAGAACGTCTTTGACCGAATTCATAATTCCGCGCGAAGCATTCGACGAATTTAATGTTGATGGTGAGCACAGACTGACATTAAATATAGAGGATATAAGTAAGATCTTGAGAACCGCTGAGAAGGATGATAAAATAAGTATTGAATGGACTGAGTCAGCTATAACCCTGACATTCGAGAGGAGAGGCGTCCCTAGGTCATTTACACTACCCATACAGACAGCTGTGGAGGCTGAGGAAATTCCTGAGTTAAGCCTAGACTTAAAGAACAAATACAAAATGAGTGGAGCTGTGCTTTATGAGTCGATTAAGGGTATTGAAGATGTTGGCGATGTTCTTAGGATTGAGGGTGATGAGCGGTATCTGAGCTTAAAATCCATTAGCGACATAGGTGAGGCGGAAGTAGTCTTGAACGTAGAAGGAGGAACTCTTGAAGAAGCAGAGGTAGGTGATCCAGGATTTTCCGTAGCCTTCAGTATAGAATATTTTAGCTACATGAAGCTACCGGTCAAGCTAGCTGACTACGTTTACTTAAGAGCGGATAACGACATGCCGTGTCATTTGGAACTCAACTATGTTCAGGGTGCCAAATTCAATTACTATGTCGCTCCACGAGTTGAGTAGTGTGAAGATGCGGAATGACTATGTAAGGAATTTACTTCGACGTTACTACTCCGCAGCTGATTTTCACCTCCCCAACGACTTCGTGCTTAGGGAATTCGCTTTCCAGCAGTACTCCAGTAGGACATACATAAGGCATTTTTCATTTCAAAGTAAGGCCCTCCTTAAAGAGTATCTTATTACACACACGCCAAGACAGGCATATTACTCAGCAGCACTTTACAGAGACCCTGCAGCTGAAAAAATGGAGGATAAGGACTGGATAGGCTCTGAACTCATGTTTGATATTGACTCAGATCACATAATCGGGTGTAAGTACACTGAACTTCAGGTGAATTCACTAAAAGTAACAATAATAAGTAAGGAGTGTATAGAGTTAGCTAAAGATCACGTGCTTAGACTGTTAGATATACTTAAGAACGACTTCGGGTTTTCAAAAGATGAGATATTAGTATACTTTAGTGGTAATAGAGGCTTCCACGTTGTTGTGCACCCCTCCGATGAAGAGTGGTTGAAGCTGAACCCCTACCTAAGGCGTGAAATCGTGGATTACATTAAGGGGATAGGACTTGACTTAGACATAGTAATGCCTAAGCCTAGGAAAGGCATTATACTACATCAGCTCCCCTCGGAGTGCGGAGGGTGGAGAGGTAGGATAGCTGAAAAAGCAGGAAATTATAGTGAAGCCTTAGCTAATGTAAGTACCATTCTCAATGAACTAACTGTCAGCGTAGATGAGCAGGTAACCCAGGATATCTCTAGATTAATTAGAATTCCAGGAACAATAAATGGTAAGTCAGGCATTCCAGCTAGGATACTGCCGACGGAAAGCCATATAGTAGAGTTCGAGTATGGCCCACACCTATCTCCGTTTCAAGGTTATGCAGCAGTTACCTTAAATATCAGAAAACTACCTAGGAACATCAATGTTTTAGGGCACGAAATAATTGCCAGTACGGAAATTCAAAAGCTACCCTTACCAGTCGCTATATTCTTAGCACTGAATGATCTGGCTATCATTAAGTCGATTATTTAGTGTTACTGAAGTACTCCGTTATTAGTTTAACCCGAAGAATGATATCAAAAGATCTTATCCATGTCACTATGTCTATACTTTATATTAAGCATCAGAGGTATTTGTACATGGAGATACGTATCATGCTGAGGGATTTGATAAGAAGTGAACTGCTGAATAATAAATTACATGAAATAACACCGGAGATTGCTGAGAATTTGAGTAAAGAGATTATAGAAACATTCATGTGGTGTTTATACCATGGTGAAAGAGAGTTATGTGTTAGTTACAAAAAAATAGTTGATTCATTCCTTGAGGCCTATCCTGTTTTGAGACTGCTTAAATATGTAGGTATGGGAGCATCTTCTAAATCACTCACCAGTGTAGATAAGGAAGTTCTGAGTGCTTCACTACAGATGGTTAGGAGATACTTTGAGGCACTGGTCAGGGGAGTAATTACTCATGATGGCACCGTACCCGTGATAGTTAAGAAAGACCTTCTCTTAAATGGTAGGGTAGTGCCTAAGGGTGCTCTCACCTTAATAAATATAGGTAAGGCACTGGTATTAGAAGCTGCCTCGTACGTTAATATCTTAATTCCTAAATAGCCCTCTAAGTTTTTGAAGTACTACCCTTCAGGAAGTAATGTTCTCCGAGAGTACTTCTTCTATGTATGGTAGCAGCTCGGCAACCCCCTCGGCATTCTCTCCACTGACTCCATCGATCAGCACGAACTTTCTGGTTTTACCATTATTTTCGCTGAGTACCCCTATATAGAATGGATAATAAAGTAGAGTTATCTCATTAACTCTGCCTAAAAGTGACTCAATAAAATCAATGAACTTCTCGATTGGAACCAGCGGATATACTATAGCACTCTCTTTCTCACCTGCTGGCTCACCGTCATGTAATTCAACGTTATTCTCACGCAACATCTCCTTTATATCGAATACGTACTTCAGTACATCCTTCCTTAATTCTATAACGTCGGCATACACATCTATAAGTGACCTATTCGTAAGTGACGTAGCTATTGCCTTGATCTTCTGCTCACTTAGATTCAACTCCATAACTAAGTCAGATAGTGCTTTATAGCCTTCGTGCGCTAAAATCCTCAGTAATTTTAAAGCATCTTCATTTATATCGGCAAAACTACCTATGTCCTTCAGTGCCTTAATGGTTCTATTGTCGCCAGTAATGAGAAACCCCTTGATGCCATCGAATGTGTACTTAACTAAGTTAGCCTCGGCTGTTTCCGTTTCAGCGTTATATAGGTGAACCATACCTCTGATAACTATGAACGGCAGATAAACCAAGCTACATCCTATTATGTTCCGCTTCTTCTTAAATAAGAACCCTCTTGAGGAGTTTTCCAGGATACTCAGTGCCTTATCTATACTTATGTTAGGGTGGCAGTGAGTGACAATGTATCCCGACATCCGCGGTAGCTTAAGTGCCTTATCTCTGCCAGCAACAATAATCCCCAGCCCGAACTTGACAGCGAGTTCGTAGGCATCAGCATGAACGTCCTTTAGTGACACGACTACGAGTTTATCCAAGTTGCCTTCCTGCTTCCACGTAACGAACTTTTCTACCTTCTCTATATTTAACTCGTCATCAACTACAACAAATCCCAACCTGACATTAACACCTGTGACAGGAGTTAGTACAGCCAATAGGTCCAGTGTGTGCGTGACCTCACCCATGGTGAGGACGTAGTTCTTGTACAGATTAAAACCGTACTTCCTAAGCACTTTAGCTAGACCATCCACCACGTTCTCTCTACTCAATTTTGATCTATTCATATCATCTACATTGTGCCCATGCTTACCGTACCTTAGCCCCGTACTTCATCACCTTTTCGTCAAATCTTACTATTTCCTTGGTGTTATCTAATACTTCCGGGCTTAAAAGAACTCTGACATCTATTCATCGACTTAATTAATGACGTAGTACAATAACCAATAGTGCTATGAGAAATCCCTAAAATTGGGGACTTAACCCAAGAAGTAGCACTTAGCAATTATCAAAACATAATACCCTGAAAATATACTCTAAGATTTCCATTTCCTCTCATTAGCTTGACCTTACTCAAGTCCAATATACCACGTAATTAAGAAGTAATCTCACATCTTTTAGTACCACATTTTCATTTCTACAGCATAATATATGAAACAGGCAAGGGACAGTCCATAATTTGATGGTATGTGGCGGGCCCGCGGGGACTTGAACCCCGGACCACCGGCTCCGCAGGCCGGCGCCCTATCCTGGCTAGGCGACGGGCCCTTCCATAAGGAGTTAAAGGTAAATTGAGATATTAATGTTGCGACTGTGTATGTTAGTTTGCTCTAACCTCGTTTATAATACTCCTTTATAGCTGCCTCAGCCATCTCAGTAATTACTTTCTCAGG
This sequence comes from Desulfurococcales archaeon, assembly GCA_021158735.1. Classification (GTDB taxonomy): domain Archaea; phylum Thermoproteota; class Thermoprotei_A; order Sulfolobales; family NBVN01; genus B83-G16. The sequence continues at coordinate 9,787 of JAGGUC010000007.1, forward strand.
GTTCTCAGACTTCATTATTGCTGATGCAACTAGTACACCTGTTGTACCTAGCCTTATAGCTGCTCCTACGTCTTCAGCTCTTGAAATACCTGCACCTGTCAGAATTACTATTTCAGTATTAACCTGCCTAATAATCCTTACGGTGTCAGATATGACTTCCGGCTTAGCTTTTGATACAGCGACTCCCGTACCTATAAGTTCCGGAGGCTCAACAGCAATGATATCTGGCTTCAGCATGGCTACGGCACCAGCAACTCTCGGTGTGCTAGCGCAAACAAGTGTTGTTAAGTCCACCTCTAATGCTTTCACAATACCGCGTTCTATCTCACTAAGCTTTAACCTATGCTCACTGTGATTTAACATGACCCCAGCTGCTCCTGTATCCTTAATTAACTCTAGCGGTAAGTAACCAGTATTAGCACCTAAGTTAATCGGGTCTGCATGCTGCGCAAAGACAGGTATGCTGACCTGCTCGGATATTAGCCTGAGCTCGGTTGCGGGGGGTGCTACAATAATTAAGATATTTCTACCCAGTTTCTTGTATACTTTCTCAGCAGCTACAGCAATCTTAAGTCCTCTGCTACCGAACGCTGATGTGTAGACCTTGTAATTAACTATGAGTAAGGGTTTTTCTCTTAGCTCACGCTTAATACCCATGATTAACTACCTTCATGATAATTTTGTGATATGTAAAAACGAGGCTTATTTTTACCATTGTCTAAAGCATTTCTGTCTTTTCCTTAGGGCCCTTAGCCTTAATAGCCCCTTTAACTTCGGTGAATCTGTCCTTTAGTTTGTTTAGTACTGAGGGCAATGTAGTGTACTCCATCTCCTCCGGTCCTAGCCTGTGCGGCATGAAGGGCCCGTGCCTCCTCATATAGTCAGCTATCAGTTGCGCTAATCTCCTGGTTTCATCGAATGCCGGATCGTCGAATAGATCTGCTGGACCAATGAGTCTACCGTTCTTTACTTGAAATCCTAGGCCAATAAGTCTGGGTGGGCCGTCAAACCTAGTACACTTCGCGTACCTCTGAGGCACAGGCATTAGTGGTCCGTGATGACTCCCCCTCATCCATCCAGCAACTAAGTGAGGGAATGAGAATGGCTCCAGTACCTCACCAAGGGCTGGGAAGCCCGACTGTGCCCTAATAACAGCTACTGGGTCGTCCTTACCGATGTAGCGCCCAGCCATAAGATTTAGTCTCTCAACACTTACCACTGCTGCTATCTCATCGTCCTTCTTCCTAAATACCCTCCTAATAATGTACCTGCCTGGTGTCCCAATAAGCGCCAGTATATCGTATAGCTCCTCTGGCGCTGAAAGAATTACTGACCTTCCCTCAAATACGTCGTAGACTTCAAACTTGAATCCTTCATGAAGCTTCGGGTCTATTACTAGACCAGCAGTATTGAAGGGGTCAGCAAATATTCTAAATACTGGTAGATTAAATGCCCCGGGCTCAGTCTTATCCGCCATAAACACTACCACAGGCTCTGAAGGACGCTCAGCAAACTCCATCTCAGCTACTCCAGGACCTAATCCTCTTACATTACCTGAGAAGGCCTCGCTTAACAGGTCTTGACCTGCAGCATAGAGCCCTAGTTCCTTAGCTACCGACGCCGCTTCCTTGAACGCGCTCCATGCGAGTTCATGGATTTCTGGTGCGTCAACTCCTTTCCTGTGAGTCATTATAAGCTCTAAGTCATCCCCTACATTGGTAACGTAGAAGTCAATTATTAGTCCCCTACTCTTTGCCTCCGCCAGCACCTTAGTTGCTACTGCAATGGTATCGGGGTGTACTACATGATGTCCGGCAAGGGACCCTATATCAGCCTTAATAACTGAGATTGTGGTCTTCTCCACACTAAACCCCATTAGAGATAGTGCTCAAGACTATTAAAGATTCAAGCACCTGAACACGCTCTTACATGAGGCAGGGTGTGGCGAGGTCGAACCTTTAAAATTAGATTACACATAAGGTACTGCTTCCAATCACTAGATTAACAATTATTCCGATGCGTAATAGTACTCGCCCTTGGACTTCTGTTCTCTATCCAAGTATGAGCCGGGCTTATTAACCCGCGGCCTACCTGTCTTAGGGTCACGTCTGAAGGTTATGCCAATCTCTTTTAAGAAGGCGTTCATCCCATCCCTAAGACTCGTGGGAGTGTGCGCATATCCCTTAAGTGCTGGTTTCCCTGAGAACATCATTACCCTGTCAGCTATATAGTCCAGTATTGATAAGTCGTGGTCAACAACAAATGTTACCACTTTTCTGACTTCACACACCTTCTTTATTGCTCTGCTAACAGTCAATCTCTCCTCAACATCGATAAAAGCTGAGGGCTCGTCGAACAGGTACAGGTCTGCCTCCTTAGCCAGCGTCACCATAATAGCGAATTTCTGGAGTTCACCACCACTTAGTTCATTGATCCTCCTCTCTCTCAGCTTGTAGATCCCCAGCCTCCTCACTACATCAACCTGGAACCACTCTGAAGATGCTAGCCCCTCCCTACTCAGCTCTTTAATGGCCTCTTCCACATATTCCCATGAGTAGTCTTCAGCTCTAACATACTGCGGCTTATAGCTAATTCTTAGTCCTTCGGTGGTTACGTAACCTTCGTCAGGTTTGAGCTCGCCTGCCAGCAACCTTATGAATGTGGTCTTGCCGATGGCGTTAGGCCCTAAAACACCTATTACCTCTCCCTTGTATGCGAGGCCTTCCTCGACATCGAGCTCGAATCTACCCAGTCTCTTCTTCATCTTAGGCCAGCTAATGTAGGGTATGTTGACGTCAGCACCCCTCTCGGGCGCCTTCGTGTGCACGTGAAAGAGTATTGGTTCCTTTCTGATCCTCATGTTCTCAGCAGGTAGGAAGCCCAGCAAGAAATGGTTTATGCCCGACCCGACAGCGTATATCTTTGAGAATATTCCGTAGACGCCGGGCTCACCATAGACTATTGAGACATAATCTGATATGTAGTCAAGTATTGCCAAGTCATGTTCTGCTACTATTACGTACGCGTTCTTCGGTAGTAGCTCCCTCACCGCTTTAACTATAGACAGCCTCTCTCTTACGTCTAAGTAGCTTGAGGGCTCATCAAAGAAGTATATGCTTGCATTCCTAAGTATTGCAGCAGCTATAGCGAATTTCTGGAGTTCACCACCACTAAGCAACCTAACTTTATTATCCCATGCTGAGTCAAGCCCTAAACTTTTGCGTACCTCATTAAGGAGTCCACGCTCATCTACTTTGCTTAGTATGTCACCTACACGTCCCTTAACATATTTTCTTATTAAGTCCACGTGCTGTATTTTGTGCACAATACGCAGTTCCTTATTAGCTACTTTCCTGAAGTAATCGTGGAGTTCGGTTCCTCTGAAATATTCGAGTATGTTGTCCCAAGTAATATCGCGGTCCAATATACCTAGGTTCGGAACCAGCTCACCCGCAAGGATCTTAATTGACGTTGTCTTACCTGTCCCGTTTTTTCCTAAAACACCCACAACTCTCCCACTTTGCGGTACTGGAAGTCCGTAAAGCTTGAATGCGTTCGGTCCGTATCTATGAATTACTTTCTTCTCTAGTTCATCGGGTAAGTTAACTATGGTTATCGCCTCGAAAGGACACTTCCTCACGCATATCCCGCAACCAACACATGAGTTTTCATAAATTAGTGGCTTGCCTCCTAACTCATCTCGTAACTCGATCGCTTTGCCTCCACTCTTATTTATGGGGCAAAATCTAATACACTCGATTCTACATCTATGTGGCTTGCATAAATCATAGTCTATTGTAGCAACCCTCACCATGCCGAATCACCTACATTCACTTCCATTACTTTAGCTAGGACATACTTCGTCGTAATTGCTTTTAAGTACACAATACTATAATTACTCTGGAAATGATGAGTGGTGACGGCATTGATCAGTGATATTGGACATCCGGCTCTGATCTTGCTTTCATAATACTTCATTCGATTCATTTTATCTTGCAGTAAATCCGCTACTGTAGGCCTTGTAGCGTTATAATATGTTTGACACTACTTTATAGGGTAGAATGCAAGTATGGAAGTACTTGTATTGAAGCAATGAAAATCTTATTTATACGTGCTGTACAAGCTACCCCACGCTTGTTTGGTTTTCTTGAGTCACCACTCTTCTTCTTCCCATTCCTCTTCTTCTTCCCACCATTCTTCCTCCTCTTCCTCCTCCCACCACTCCTCCTCGAACATGCCGCATCACTCATGTTTCTTTTTTAGGTAGGTATTTAAGCATTACCTAGCTTGGAGCTATGCTTGAAGTATAAGTGACGAGATCTTGCATAAGACAGACTTAATTGGTTCATCACCTTCACGTAAATTAAACAGTATTTTTAAAGTATCTATGTCCGCGCTTGCTTCGATCGTGTCTATATCGTTCGTTTGCTTAAGCTTGCTGCAGTGTTCCTGCAGGTTCACCTCACTAACTATTTCCTCGGCTCCATCACCCATGCACGCCAGCACAACTAGGTATGGCAACCTCCCCAGAGTCCTTAGTTTTTCTATAACCTTATTGATCTGCCTTTCACCTAGAAGATACAGTAACAGTTCTATGTGTTTTTTCTTACTTATGTTTCTTTTCTTGTCAAACGCCTTGAAGGCTAAGTAAGCAGCTAGCTTAATATGCTTTATTGATACAACAAAATTCTTTGGAATAATCTGTAGGATGCAGTCAGGTACCTGGTACCTTTCTAAATTACTTATTAAGTGCTCGGTGAAATCCCTGTTATTACATGTGTAGATATGTAATTCTATCTTATTGAGGACGCTGAGCACCTCTCGTCCAACTATCTCTACAGCTCCAGCTACCACACTACCTGAAGCTTGAGTCACGCCAGCCCCACCAAATCGTAATCTTAAAATACGTAATTAATTCTCTTCAAGGAATTTTGATAGACCTTCCTCTGAATCTTACTTCAAGTACTTATCTACTCTAAGGACGAGGCCTGACCTGCTCTCCTAGTCCTTATTTTCACTAAATGAGTTAGGTAACCTGCTATTTGATTACGTAACTTCTTAGACTTAATGTAAACATATTTCTTAACTAGTTCCTTATTCGAGTTAAAGTCTGCTGTTACTTCATTAGGGTAGAGGTCCAGCAGCTTCCAGGCAATCCTCTTAACTACCGACGTTCTTACCTTCCCCATCCTACCTCCTCACCTATTACAAATGTTAAGAAATAAGGTGTTTTAAGTATATATGAAATCCTAACACTGGATTAGAACATAGTTTAGCGTTTAGCAGTATGTCCTGATGTCATGCACAGAGTGAACTAGGGTTACGCTAATGTGACCTAAAATAAAGTTTATATAGAGGCCCTTCAAAATAGACTCAAGGGAGTGGATTATGAGTCAGGGCCAGCGTGGTGTAATTCCAACTGCAGGTATTCCTGTACTAATACTTAAGGAAGGAACCCA
>JAGGUC010000033.1 GCA_021158735.1 Desulfurococcales archaeon
CACAACCTTTGAATCAATTAAACCTACAAGTTCTGTTATCAGGTTCTTTACAGCGTTCTGAATACTCATACCACTTACCTAGTGGTTATAGGGTGTAATTTAATATAAGTTTTAATAAGTTCCATGAGCTTTACGCTTCTCACACTTCCTTACTTAACTTAAGGTAGACCTTATCTAAGTAGTCAAACGCATCTACTACATCGCTTCTTAAGGACTCTAAGACCAGCAGGTAACCCCAGAGAGAGATCAGTAGCTTACTTGGTTTATCACTTTTCAATGATTTCTTTTTAGAGAGAACATACCCCCAAATAACTAGGTCCCTTCCTTCATTAAATACAGGTCTCCTCTGAGAAATAGTTACAGCTAGTTTATCCCCTTCATCAAATATCAGTAGGTCTTTAACTAAGTCTAGCTTGATGCTGACTTCATCACATTCAATACTCAGTATATACACACTAGGTATTAGCGACTTCTCTATTTTCTTTATCACTCCTTTCGTCTCTATTAATCCATTTTTTACTTTCACTTCCACGCCCTACTACAGCTATCAACACACTTTAAAAAGACTAATTGTCATTGGGGGTACGTGATGTTCGGTCGCAAAAGAAAAGAGTGTAGTGAAGTTTGCTTTGAAATTAAGGCTGGTGGAGGAGCTAGCTTAAGTATAGATGCAGTAAAGCTGATACGGAGTATAACCACCATACACCCCAAAGCCGTACTGAAAATAGAAACAACCTTTACGTCTCGCGGGCATAAATCGCTAATTAAGGTCTCACTACCTCCTAATGCAGGCTTGGAGGAGGGCAATGCCAAGATAATTGAGGCCATCCTACAGTCGCTAGTGCCTCCAGACGTGAGTTTTACCCGTGTTAGCTGTGACGGTAAAAACCCTTTCTAATTAGTGGATGGCATGTAGCTAGGGATCTCATGCAGTACTACATTACATTATTTCCAAGCGAGTCCACTAGAACGAGTAGTGGTGTGGCATTAGGTGAGAATATATTGGGTATCCCCAAATACATCTACGTTCCGGCTAATGACTTTTTGCGGCACTGTATAGTGGTGGGTACTACCGGTTCGGGTAAAACCACTACAGCATCCATAGTTGCCTCTCAGCTCAGCAATTATGGTGCTGTCATAATCGTAGATTGGTATGGAGAGTACGGTAAGTTACTAAGTAATGCAGAAGTGGTAATACCGAATAGCTCCATCCCGATACCTGTGCCCGGGGGCGTTGATGATATAGTATCGATTTTTGAGGAAGTCTTAGAGCTGAGTCCAGCCCAATCATATATTCTGCAACGAGTTATTGAGACATATAAGCCGAGGACTCTAGCAGAGCTGGTAGACTACATTGAGACTTACCCTACTGAAGCTAAGTGGGTTATTGAGGCTAAGCATGCCTTATTAAGAAGGATCTCAATGCTAGTGAGCAAGGAAAAGATATTCAGTATTGACAACTATAGATTATTTCGGCTACTTAGGCCTAAGAGACCATTAATTATTGATATTTCATACATCAGGAACATCGTTCTGAAGCGGCTGGCAGCTTTAGCTCTACTTAAGGCTGTTGAAGTTGTTAAGAGCTACAATAAAATCGGGAACAGAGTCTTCATAGTTATTGAGGAGTCCCACAACGTGATCTCTTTGGGTAAGTCTCTAATACCCAGAATGCTGTCTGAGGTCAGAAAATTAGGGGTCGGTATTATACTGGTTACGCAGTCCCCTACGGTATTGGGGCACGCTGTCATTATGAACTGTAATGTAAGGATAGTGCATTCTCTTAAGTCTAGGGATGATATAGAGCTGATATCAAGGTCTGTAGGTCTGCCTAGGGAGCTAGCCGAGGTCGTCCCTAGACTAGGGGTTGGGGTAGCAGTAGTTGATTCGCCATCGCTTATGTCACCTGAACTAGTCAGGGTCAGGTATATCAAGTAATCATTATGTAATATCTAGTAAGTGATATCCGCACTAGCTAAAGCGTAACCTACTCCGCGGCGGCTAGGAAGTTCAGCAATTCATTTATTGCTGAGTAATCCTTCAACCAGTCAATACCGATTCTACAGTTACCTCTACCATGTAGTATGTTTAGAATCTCAGCAACTACTTCATCCACAGACTTACCCGTAACATCTATCTCACATACCTTACTTTCAGGGTGTTCTGATAGAGCGTTGACTGTACAGATGCCTAGAATCTCTGATTCAATGTTTTCCCTGATCTTTGCTGGCGGCCATGACCTGCTTAACAATCTCTTAAGCAATATTCTAGGGTCTAATCTTAGGACGAAAATTTTTATTAGTAAGTCATCATCAACTATTTCTCCATAATGGCCGTCTACAATTACTAGTTTTCGTGACTGCCGGATCATACTCCTTACGTAATCCCTTATTTTTTCTTCATCTATGACGTAGGTCCCGCGCTCACCGTCATATTCACTATACAGTTTTTTCTCTATAACCACGTTACTTAAGTTTAGGTAGATTGCATTAAGTTTATGTGAAAGTTCCTTAGCGACAGCAGTCTTACCTACTCCTGGAGTTCCACTCACAGCTATTACACTGTCCTGAAACTTCACCTAAACACCAGTAAAAGTAGTAGCTTAATTTAATAAAAAGAATTTTAGGTTAGAAGTAACATGTACCCTAACTTCCCGAACCGGTTATTTTAGGTGTGAAAACGGAATGTGTTGTTTTTCACTCTTCTTCTTTCTTTTCTTCTTTCTTCTTTTCTTCTTCCTTAGCTTTTGAAGCAGCAATTATATCGTCAATCCTCAGTATTAGAGTTGCTGCCTCAGTTCCTGCCTTAAGCGCATTTACTTTAACAGCTAATGGTTCTATAACGCCGAGTTTCTCCATGTCCTCTACCTTACCTGCAAATACATTTATGCCGTAGCTGTAGCCATCTGGGCCTGTGTGGGCCTTCCTGAGCTCTGACAACATCTCTATTGGGTCATGACCTGCGTTCTCAACTAAAGCAGCGACTATGCCCTCTAATGCTCTCGCAAATGCCTCAATAGCTAGCTGCTCCTTACCGCCTACGTGGGTAGCGTACTCTCTGATGTGCTTAGCTACTTCTACTTCGAATGCACCACCACCATAAACTATCTTGGGAACCTTAACGATGTCAGCAACGACACATAGAGCGTCCCTGAAGGATCTCTCAGCCTCATCAACTATCCTCTCTAAACCGCCTCTGATAACTATGCTGACAGCCTTCGGATCCTTAGTTCCTTCAATGAACACCATCTTGTCTTCTCCGACTTTCCTCTCCTCAACTGACTCTGCGTATCCCAAGTCGCTCTCTGTCAGGTCATCAATGTTCGTTACTATCCTGCCCTTCGTTGACCTCTCTAGTTTCTCCATGTCTGATCTTTTTACTCTTCTTACTGTTAGTATTCCTTTCTTTGCTAGGTAGTGCTGAGCTACATCATCAATACCTTTCTGACAAATCACAACATTAGCACCAACAGAAGCAATCTTCTCGACCTTCTCCTTCAAGATGTTCTCTTTCTCCTCAATGAATTTCCTCATCATTGTCGGGTCGCTTATTCTGATTTCCGCATCGATTTCGGTCTTCTCTACCTCCAGTGGTGCGTCGATCAGTGCTATCTTAGCGTTTGAGATCCTCTTAGGCATTCCTGGGTGGACAACCTCCTTATCAAGCACTATTCCATACACGAGCTTCGTCTCAGCTAGTGAGCCACCATGCTTCTTAATGATCTGGATATTATCTATGTCTACGTACTTCTTCCCATCTCTGTCTTCAACAACCTGCTTAACAGCCTTAACAGCGATCTCTGCGAAGTGGTCCCTTACACCGTGAACTGCCTTGCTAGTTAGTGCTGTCGACGCGATCCTCCTGAGCGTCTCCTCATCGCTTAAGTCAATACCCCTAGCGATCTTCTCGGCGTACCTGGCCGCCTCTTCAAGTGCTTTCTTGAAACCGTTAATAATGATTGTTGGGTGAACGTCCTTAGCGAGAAGCTCCTCAGCGGCCTTCAGTAGCTCGCCAGCGAAGATTACCGAGGTTTTCGTTCCATCACCTACTTCCTCATCCTGTCCCTTAGCAATTTGCACCAGCATCTTCGCTGCCGGGTGCTGTACATCCATCTTATCAAGTATCGTAGCACCGTCATTGGTTATGGTAACGTCCCCCAACGTATCCACTAACATCTTGTCCATTCCTCTAGGACCATATGTCGTCTTAAGCATCTCAGCCACAGTTACGGCGGCCATCATGTTAGTCCTTAATGCGTCAGCACCAGTGGTTCTCTGGGTTCCTTCCTTAAGTATTAGTACAGGAATACCTGCAGTTGGAATTACACCACGCTGGCCCTGACTCATAATCCACTCCCTTGAGTCTATTTTGAAGGGCCTC